>DATCGH010000498.1:0-6399 GCA_036509055.1 Caldimonas sp. | reverse complement strand
GTGGTTGCCGACCACCAGGTCGGCGGCGGCGCGCAGGCGCTGCGTCCCGGCCACGATGTATTCGCCGGCGCCTGCGGCGAAGGTCTTCTGCACCGGCGTGCCGTCGACCGTCATCGTGTAGTTCAGGGCGTCGAAGTCGATCGTCAGGTCGTAGACCCGGCCGTTCGCCGCATAGGCTTTGTACGCGCCGTTGCGGCCGTCGATCGCGATCGCGGTGACGGTGGCCGCGTTGTCGCTCAGGTCGGTGTCGGTGGTGCTGCTGACCTGCACCTGGTGATCGATGTTGCCGCGGCTCGCCGCCGGCACGTCGACCGCGTAGGTGAACGTCAACGACCGGCCCGGGCCCAGGCTGGGCAAGGTCATGCTCGCGCCGAGGGTCGCCGGACAGAGCGCGCCGAACGAGGCGACGCAGGTCACGGTCGCGGTGTAGCCGGCGGTCAGCGTCTCCGTGATGACGAGATTGGTGGCGTCGCTGCGGCCGGTGTTGACGACCAGGGCGGTGAAGGTCGCCGTCGTGCCGGCGGCGACCGTGGACGGGCCGACCTGCGACACGTTGAGGTCCACGTTGTCGCCGCCGCTCGCGCTGCGGCCCCCGCCGCAGGCAGTCAACGTCACCGCGACGAGCAGCGTCGCATACGCAAGCAATCTCACAGGAAAGATACCCCCAGCATCAGCATGCGGCCGCGAGCGGGCCGCCTCCCCATCCGCTCTGTCAGCGAACCCGTCCCTCGACGAATGGAATCTCGAAACACTTCTCGTGCATGATCGGTCCGTGGCCGAAGTAGCCATCTTCGCCGAACAGCTCGCCGTGGTCGGAGGTGACGATGAACCAGGTGTCCTTCGGCGCCTTCTCGATCAGCTTGCCGATCAGGCCGTCGATGTATTCGACGCACTTGATCTGCTGCTTGTGCAGCATCTTCAGCTGCTCAGGATTGAACGCCTCGTCGATCTTCTGTGGCGCCGCGGGCAGGTCCTTGCCCAGCGACTTGATCGCCCCGTGCACGCCTGAGATGTGCGGCATCTCGGCGCCGGAGAGCATGTAGGGATAGTGGGTTTCGCCCAGATTCAGGAAGTAGTACTGGGGCTCGTCGTCGGGGAACTCCATCTCCTCGACCATGGTCGCGAAGTCGTTGTGATGGCTCATCAGCTTGTACTCGTCGAAGTGCTTGCTGATGAGGGTGTACTTGTTCAGCACCGGCATCGAGACCTTGGCCACGGTGTGATAGCCGAGCTTGCTCAGCACCTTGGGCAGCGAGATCTCGGGCAGGAAGTCGCTGAACGTCACGTCGGCCGCGCCCGTGCGCTCCTTCCAGTTGATGAACTCTTCCTTGTAGATCTCGGAGGCGAACACGTCCTTCGGGCTGGCATGCGGCATCAGGCCCATGGTGAAGGCGTAGTGCGAGGGCGCCGTCCATGAAGCGTAGGAGTAGCGCTTTTCGGCCTGGCCGACCCGGTCGATGTTGGGCGTGGCGGCGGCCATCATCGAGTCGTACCGGCAGCTGTCCATGACGATGAAGACGATATGGTTACTGGCCACGATGCGATCCGTAGATAGAAAAGGCGAGTGCGGTCAGGAGAGCAGCAACTTCGACGCCACGGCGACCAGGACGGTCGAGATGGCCCCGCGCAGCAGGAGCTGCGGCACCTTGGTGCTGACCAGCGATCCGATCAGGACGCCGGGGACCGATCCGAGGAGGAGGAACCCCAGCAGCCGAAAGTCGACGTTGCCCATCGCGAGGTGTCCGGCCCCCGCCAGCAGTGTCAGCGGGATCGCATGCACTATGTCTGTGCCTACGAGCCGCGCGGGCGTCATCCGCAGCGGGTAGAGGTAGAGCAGCATCACGGTCCCCAGGGCGCCGGCGCCGACTGAGGTGAGGGTGACGAGCAAGCCCAGCGTCGCCCCGGCGAGCACGGTCAGGGCCGGCTGGGCGCGCTTGAACCGCTCGGGCGTCTCCCCCCGCAGCGAGCGGCCGAAGGCGTGGATGCGCTGACGGAACAGCATCGCCACGGCGGTGAGAAGCAGCACCGCCCCGAGCGCATGCAGGAGAAAGCCGCTCCTGATCTGCGAGGCGCCGGTGGCATGCAGCCACCCGAGCGTCACGGCCGCGGCCGGCAGGCTGCCGAGCGCCAGGCGCCGGAACACCTGCCAGTCGACGCCCCCGTGGTGCTGATGGACCGTGCCGCCGACCATCTTGGTCAGGGCGGCGAACCAGAGGTCCGTACCGACCGCCGCTGCCGGGGCGACGCCGAACAGCAGCACCAGGATCGGCGTCATCAGTGCCCCGCCGCCGACACCGGTCATGCCGACGATCGCGCCGACGCCGAAACCGGCGAGCGTGTTCAGGCCATCCATCGCGCGCTGGCCGCGCTGGCTGGCCGCCTTCCCGCGCTCATCGGAACAGTCCCAGTTCGCGCATCCGCGCGATCACCCGGTCGGCCGCCGCCTCGACGCTGGAGCTGGCGGTGTCGATCCGGATCTCGGGCGACTCGGGCGCCTCGTAGGGCGAGTCAATGCCAGTGAAGTTGATCAATTCGCCGCGCCGCGCCTTGCCGTAGAGACCCTTGACGTCGCGCCCCTCGGCCACTGCCAGAGGGGTATCGACGTGGATCTCGATGAACTCGCCCTCGGCGAACAGCGCCCGGGCCATGGCCCGCTCGGCCCGGAACGGCGAGATGAAGGCCGTCAGCACGACCAGGCCGGCGTCGACCATCAGCTTGGCGGTTTCGGCCACCCGGCGGATGTTCTCGATCCGGTCGGCATCGGTGAAGCCCAGGTCGCGGCACAGGCCGTGGCGGACGTTGTCGCCGTCGAGCAGGTAGGAGTGCCGGCCGAGGGCGTGGAGCTTCTTGTCCACCAGGTTGGCGATCGTCGATTTGCCGGCGCCCGAGAGGCCCGTGAACCACAGCACCGCCGGCCGCTGGTATTTCTGCGCCGCCCGCGCCGCCTTGCTCACGTCGACCGGCTGCACATGGATGTTGTGCGAGCGGCGCAGCGCGAAGTGCAGCATGCCGGCGGCGACCGTGTGGTTGGTCATCCGGTCGATCAGGATGAAGCCGCCGGTGTCGCGGTTGTTGGCATAGGGATCGAACGGGACCGGCCGATCCATGGCGACGTTGCAGACGCCGATCTCGTTGAGATCGAGCCGCTTGGCCGCGAGGTGCTCGAGGGTGTTGACGTTGATCCGGTACTTGGGCTCGGCCAGGGTGGCGCTGAGCGTCAGGGCGCCGATCTTCAGCAGGTAGGCGCGGCCGGGAAGCATCGGCTCCTCGGCCATCCAGACGACGGTGCATTCGAACTGGTCCGCGACTTCCGCCGGCGAGGAAGCCGCAGAGATCACGTCGCCGCGCGAGATGTCGATCTCGTCGGCGAGCGTCAGGGTGATCGACTGCCCGGCGACGGCGATCGGCAGGTCGCCGTTGGCGGTGACGATGCGCGTCACCCGGCTTTCGCGGCCCGAAGGCTGGGCCCGGATCGCGTCGCCGGGCTTGACCATGCCGCTGGAGATCGTGCCGCAGAAGCCGCGGAAGTCGAGGTCGGGGCGGTTGACCCACTGCACCGGCATCCGGAACACGTCTTTCTGCTGGCGGGTCTCGTCGAGCTCGACCGACTCGAGGAAGCCCATCAGGGTCGGCCCGTCGTACCAGGGCGTGTTGGCGCTGTGCACCAGCATGTTGTCGCCACGCAGCGCCGACAGCGGCATCGCCGTGATGTCCTCGAGGCCGACTTCCTTGGCGAACTCGCGGTAGGTCGCCTCGATGTCGCGATACGCCTGCTCGGAGTAGTCGACGAGGTCCATCTTGTTGATCGCCAGCACCACCTTGCGAATGCCGATCAGCGAAACCAACAGCGAATGCCGCCGGGTCTGCGTCAGCACGCCCTTGCGCGCGTCGATCAGGATCACGGCGACGTCGGCGGTCGAGGCGCCGGTGACCATGTTGCGGGTGTATTGCTCGTGGCCGGGTGTGTCGGCGACGATGAACTTGCGCTTGTCGGTGGTGAAGAAGCGGTAGGCGACGTCGATCGTGATGCCCTGCTCGCGCTCGGCCGCGAGGCCGTCGACGAGGAGCGCGAAGTCGATGTCGCTGCCCTGCGTGCCCCAGCGCTTGGAGTCGGCCTCGACCGCGGCGATTTGGTCCTCGAACAGGCTTTTGGCCTCGTACAGCAGGCGGCCGATCAGCGTGCTCTTGCCGTCGTCGACGCTGCCGCAGGTGATGAAGCGGAGCAGGCTCTTCGTCTCGTGCTGACGAAGGTATTGCTCGATGTCGGTGGACAACAGGTCGGAAACTTCGGACATCCCGGGCTCCTAGAAATACCCTTCCTGCTTCTTCTTCTCCATCGACGCCGAGACGTCGTGGTCGATCATCCGGCCCTGCCGCTCCGAGGTGCGGGCGAGCAGCATCTCCTGGATCACGGCGGGCAGCGTGTCGGCGGTGGACTCCACGGCGCCGGTCAGCGGGTAGCAACCGAGGGTGCGAAAGCGCACCATCTTCTGCATCGGCACCTCGCCGGGCCGAAGCGGCATGCGCTCGTCGTCGACCATGATCAGGGTGCCGTCGCGATCGACCACCGGCCGCATCGCCGCCAGGTAGAGCGGCACGACCGGGATGTTCTCGAGGTAGATGTACTGCCAGATGTCGAGCTCGGTCCAGTTCGACAGCGGAAAGACGCGGATCGACTCCCCGGGGTGCTTGCGCGCGTTGTAGAGGCGCCAGAGTTCGGGCCGCTGCGACTTCGGATCCCAGCGGTGCTGGGCGCTGCGGAACGAGAAGATGCGCTCCTTGGCGCGCGACTTCTCCTCGTCGCGCCGGGCGCCGCCGAAGGCCGCGTCGAAGCCGTGCAGATCGAGCGCCTGCTTCAGGCCCTGCGTCTTCCACATGTCGGTGTGGAGCTGGGAGCCGTGGGTGAAGGGGTTGATGCCGAGCCGGGCCGCCTCCGGGTTCTGGTAGACCAGAAGCTCCATCCCCGCCTCGCGGACCATCCGGTCGCGCAGGGCATACATCGCCTTGAACTTCCAGGTGGTGTCGACATGGAGCAGCGGGAACGGCGGCGGCGACGGGAAGAACGCCTTCCTGGCGAGATGCAGCATGCAGGCGCTGTCCTTGCCGATGGAATAGAGCATCACCGGCTTCTCGCACTCGGCCGCGACCTCGCGCATGATGTGGATGCTCTCGGCCTCGAGCCGCTGCAGGTGCGTCAGGGCAATCGGCGCGCCCGGCGACAAGGGCTCGCCCAGCGCGGCCAATCCAGAGCGGTCATCCCTCTTCATCAACGCCTATCCTCCGGGAACTGCGTGGTTCCCCAGCATCACCTTAGCGTACTCGCTGGCGGGTGTGCCCGGCCCCCCCTAAGCATGTGGCTTGACACATGCAAGCCTCACGCCATGCCTACTCCGGCACACATGTTGCACCTGTGCGCTGCCTACACTCCCGACCTTCCCGGGGAGTCCCTCGGAGCAGAAAGGATCAAGCCGTGCCCGCGTCGAAGAACGAGCTCCTGGAGCAGGTCCATGCCATCGCCAAGAGCGCCGGCGAGCTGGTGATGTCGGTCTACCGCAACGACTTCTCGGCGCGAAGCAAGGACGACGCCTCGCCCGTCACCGAAGCCGACGAACGGGCCGAGGCCTTCATCCTCTCGGCCCTGCGCACGCTCACGCCGCAGATCCCCGTCGTCGCCGAGGAGGAAGTCGCCGCCGGTCGCATCCCGGAGGTCGGCCGGGTGTTCTGGCTGGTCGATCCCCTCGACGGCACCAAGGAATTCATCAATCGCAACGACGAGTTCACCGTCAACATCGCCCTCGTCGAGGACGGCGCGCCCACGCTCGGGGTCGTCCTTGCGCCGGCGCTCGGCCGGCTGTTCGCCGGCGCCGCCGGGATCGGCGCCTACGTCGAGGACAGCGCCGGCCGCCGGCCGATCCGCTGCCGCGCCGTGCCGGAAGAAGGCCTGACCGTCGTCGCCAGCCGCTCGCACGGCGACGTCGACGCCCTAAACGCCTATCTCGGCGCGCGCAAGGTGGCGTCGATCCGCGGCGCCGGCTCGTCGCTGAAGCTGTGCGTCGTGGCCGCGGGCGAGGCCGACCTGTATCCACGCCTCGGCCGGACCATGGAATGGGACATCGCCGCCGGCCACGCCGTGCTCGGCGCCGCCGGTGGCGATGTCGCCGAGCTGTCGGGCGCGCCGCTGCGTTACGGCAAGCCCGGCTTCGAGAACCCGCACTTCGTCGCCCGCGGGCTGGCCGCCTGAGGCGTCCGATGTGGATCGCTCCCGCGCTCGAGAGCGGCGCCAACGTCCTGTACCTGGAGGGACGCTGGCGGCTCGCCCACGCGCCGGCGATCGCCGCCGAGATCGAGGCACTCCGCCTCGCCGGCGACCACTGCGTCCTCGACGGCAGCCGGCTCGAG
>DATCGH010000497.1:0-2619 GCA_036509055.1 Caldimonas sp. | reverse complement strand
GCGCACCAACCGTTCGTTCGGCCTGACGACCCTGCGCAACCGTCACGCCGACGTCAGGGGCAGCCGGATCCGGCTCAGGTTCCGCGGAAAGAGCGGCATCGAGCACGAGGTCGACCTCGACGACCCGCGGGTCGCCCGCGTTGTCCGCCGTTGCCAGGCGATGCCCGGACAGGACCTGTTCCAGTACGAAGACGACGACGGCTCGGCGCGCGCCGTCGGCTCGGCCGACGTCAACGACTACATCCGAGATGCGGCCGGCGCCGACTTCACCGCCAAGGACTTCCGCACCTGGCACGGCAGCGTTCATGCGCTCGCCTTGTGGGCCGAGCAGTGCGCGGCCGACGCGAGCTGCCGGCGCAGCGCCAACCAGCTGCTGGCCGAAGTGGCGCGGCGCCTCGGCAACACCGTGGCGGTGTGCAAGAAGTCGTATGTCCATCCACGCGTGCTGGGGACGCTCGCGACGCAGGTGGACAGCGAGGCGCTCGCCCGCCTCGGCGGCCGGCGGCGCGCCGGCCTCGACGCCGCCGAGCGCCGCCTGCTCGCTTTCCTCGGACACGGCTGAGGTCTATCCTGGACCTTGCGTCCGGTTCCGGACGCCGTCTATACTTTACCTACCGGTCGGTAGGATCTGTTTCGATTCTGCGCCCGAAGACCGCGTGCGCTGCGCGCCCAAGGAGACCCACCCGTGGAAGAACCGCTCGTCCTGGTGAGCGACGAGTCCGGCGTCCGTACGCTGGCCCTCAATCGCCCCAAATCGCTGAACAGCTTCACCGGGGCGATGCACGGCGAGCTCGCTGCCGCCCTCGATGCCGCGGCGTCGGACGCGGCCGTCCGCTGCGTCGTCCTCACCGGCAGCGGCCGCGGCTTCTGCGCCGGCCAGGACCTGGCCGATCCGGCGGTCGCGCCCAATCTCGAGCCCGGCGCCAAGCCCACCGACGTCGGCGCCACGGTCGAGCGTTTCTACAAGCCGCTGGCCTTGCGCGTGCGGTCCCTGCCGGTGCCGGTGATCGCCGCCGTCAATGGCGTCGCCGCCGGTGCCGGCGCGAACCTCGCGCTCTGCTGCGATCTGGTGATCGCCCGCCGCTCGGCCAGCTTCATCCAGGCCTTCGCAAAGATCGGCCTGGTACCCGATTGCGGCGGCACCTGGCTGCTGCCCCGGCTGGTCGGCCGCGCCCGGGCGCTCGGCCTGGCCATGCTCGGCGACAAGCTTTCCGCGGAAGAGGCCGAGCGGATCGGCCTCATCTGGAAGTGCGTCGACGACCTGGTGTTCGAGTCCGAGGTCCGGGCGGTGGCGCAGCGGCTGGTGGCGATGCCGACGCGTGCCCTGGCGTCGACGCGGGCGGCGATCGACGCCGCGCAGCAGCTCGAGTTCGCCGCGGCCCTGAGCCACGAGGCGGCATGGCAGACCGAGCTCGGCGGCGCGCACGACTATCTCGAGGGCGTCGCCGCATTCATGGCCAAGCGTGCGCCCGTCTTCTCCGACCGCTGAGCCGATGGACGCTGCACTGTCCCCGCCCGACGCCCGCGCCGTCGGCGCCCACATGTTCGCCGCCGACCGTGCCTCGAAGGGCCTCGGCATGACGATCACCGATCTCGGCGAAGGCACCGCCACGCTGACGATGACGGTGCGCGACGACATGCTCAACGGCTTCGACATCTGCCACGGCGGCTTCATCACCACCCTGGCCGATTCGGCGTTCGCCTTCGCCTGCAACTCGCGCAACGTCGTTACCGTCGCCGCCGGGCTGACGGTGGACTTCCTCGCGCCGGCGCACGGCGGCGACGTGCTCACGGCCGCCGCGTCGGAAACCTCGCGCGCCGGCCGCACCGGGGTCTACGACATCGTCGTCACCAACCAGCACGGCCGCCGCGTCGCCCTGGTGCGCGGCCGGTCGCACAGCCTCACCGGCCGGACGGTGATTCCGGCGAAGGAGTCCGCATGACGTCGAAGCGACCGCTCCCGGGCGAGCTCGAGCCGATCGAGCGCGCCAGCCGCGACGAGCTGCAGGCGCTGCAGCTCGAGCGGCTGCAATGGAGCTTGCAGCATGCCTATGCCAACGTCGAGCACTACCGCAAGGCGTTCGATGCCAAGGGCGTCCATCCCTCCGACCTGAAGTCGCTCTCCGACCTGGCGAAGTTCCCGTTCACGGTGAAGAGTGACCTGCGCGACAACTATCCGTTCGGCCTGTTCGCGGTGCCGCGGGAACGCGTGGCGCGGCTGCACGCCTCCTCGGGCACGACCGGCAAGCCCACGGTCGTCGGCTACACCCTGAAGGACATCGACACCTGGGCCGACCTCGTGGCGCGCTCGATCCGCGCCGCCGGCGGCCGGCCGGGCGACATGGTCCACGTCGCCTACGGCTATGGCCTCTTCACCGGCGGCCTGGGCGCGCACTACGGCGCCGAGCGCGCCGGCTGCACCGTGATCCCGATGTCGGGCGGCCAGACCGAGAAGCAGGTCCAGCTGATCACCGACCTGAAGCCGAACATCATCATGGTCACGCCCTCGTACATGCAGGTGCTGGTGGAGGAGCTGGTGCGCCAGGGAATCGACCCCCGGTCGACGAGCCTCGAGGTCGGCATCTTCGGGGCCGAGCCGTGGACCGAGGCGATGCGGGC
>DATCGH010000496.1:0-6704 GCA_036509055.1 Caldimonas sp. | reverse complement strand
CATCGACGCGCGCGCCCTTGGCGGCGCGCTGCAGGTCGCCGAGCTTCCTGGCATGGGCGACCAGGGTCGCCTGCGATTCGCCGAAGAGCGGCGTCAGCACCTCGTCGGGCTTGCCGAGCGCGTCGGCGGCGTGGAGGAGGAAGACCGCGGCGCGCAGTTCCGGCGCCGCCCCGATCTCGGCCAGCACCGCGGCCGAGCCTTCGGCGTGGGCGAGCGTGCCCTCGCCCGTCGCCAGCGTGCGGCCGGCAAGAAGCGGCGCGGCAAACTCGCGCGCCGGGGCGACCGGGTCGGAATCGGCACGCCGCGCTACGCCCGCGAGCGGGCTGGCAGCGCTCGGCACACCAGGCTCGTCCGGCGCGTCTAGGAGTCGGACGATCGGTGCGGCCGCCTCGATGCGGCTGGCCGCAGGCGTCTTCATGGCGAGAGCAGGAACTCCCGCACCACCGCGACCTGGCCCGGCGCCACCAGGGTCGGCGCATGGCCGACGTCGGCGAACTCGTGCAGGCGCGGCTTCGGGCCGCGGCGCGTCATCTCCTCCGCCGTCGCCCGGGCCAGGATGTCGGAATGGGCGCCGCGCAGCAGCAGCGTCGGGCAGCGGATGGCGTCGAACGCGGCCCAGAGCGCGGCCTGGCCGGCGGCGGCCATCTCGGCGGTGACGGCCTTCATCGGCACGGCAATGGCGGGGTCGTAGTGCAGGCGGAAGCGCTCGCCCTCCTTGCGCAGCATCGGCCGCGTCAGGGCCAGCCATTCCTCGCGCGAATGCGGGCCGAAGCCCTGCGAGATCGTCAGCAGATAGTCGGCGGCCTCGTCCTCGCTGGCCCAGGTGAGCGGCTGGCCGAGGTAGCCGCCGATGCGCACCAGCCCGGCCGCGTCGATCATCGGGCCGATGTCGTTGACCACCAGGCGGCCGATCGGCGACCCCGGCAGCGCCGCCAGCCCGATGCCGATCAGCGCACCCATGGAGGTGCCGACCCAGGTGACGCTGTCGGCGTCGAGGCGGGCCAGCAGGGTCACCATGTCGGCGGCGTAGTTCGGCAGCGCATAGCCCATGGGATCGGCGAGCCGGTCGGATTCGCCGCGGCCGACCACGTCCGGACAGACGACGCGGAACTCGCCGCGCATGGCCCGGGCGAGCACGTCGAAGTCGCGGCCCTGCCGCGAGACGCCGTGGACGCACACAAGCACCCGCTTGTTGGCCGGATCGCCCCATTCCCAATACGCCATGCGGTGCAGGCCGCGGGCACCCAGGCACTGCACCTGTGCGAGCCGCGGCTCGCTCGAAGGGTTGTTCGTGTTGTTCGTCATTTCATCTGCACCGTGCCACTGACGCTCGCATTGACCTGCGCCTTGCCCGGCTCGACCGAGAGCGCGTCGCCCGGCGTCGACATCGCCGCCGTCTGCGCCCGAGCCATCGGCATCGGCCCTTGAGGAGGCTCGGTCGTCGTGACGTTGACCTCGCGGATCGAATAGCTGGCGTAGCCGAACTGCTTGGCATACTCGCCGGCCTTGGCGCGGTAGCGGGCGATCGCCTCCGCGGCGACATCGGCCTCGACCTTCTGGCCGGCTTCGCGCGAGAGCCGGTACGCGACCCGGGCCACCGTCATGGTCGTGATCCGGCCGCTGAGCTGGCCGATCGCCGCCATGTCGCGGCCGTCGACGATGATCTCCGCCGTGCCCTGCCAGCCAGTGATGCCGCCCTTGCTGGTGTAGCGCGGAAAGAGCGAGAAGGCGCCGGTCTGCACGTCGACCTGACCCGGACGCGCCGCCTTCTTCGCCTCGGCCAGCGCGGCGTCGAGCGCCTGCTTGAGCTGCGCCTGGACGGCATTCGCGTCCGCGCCGTCCTTGGTGGTGGAGAAGGTGACCGCAAGCACGTCCTTGGTGACTTCGACCGTGGCGCTCGTGGTGAGGCTCAGCACGCCCTGTGGCGGCGGCGTATCGGCGCGGGCAGGCTGTGCTGCGGCGAAGGCGAGAGCGGCGCCAGCGGCGGCAAGAGCGGAGAGGAGCTTCATCGGCGGCGGAATAGTGAAATGTGGCTCGGTCCAGGGTTGTAACAGCACGTCAGAAGCGCCCGGAACGGGCTGCAAAGCCGCGCAGAATCGCGATTGTTACAAATGAGGAAGCGATGAACACCGCCGTCAATCCCCGCCCGGACCGGATCGTCGTCGTCGACGATGATGCCCGCATTCGCGACCTGCTGCGCCGTTACCTGACCCAGGAGGGCTTCGAGGTCCTGCTGGCCGAGGACTCGAAGGCGCTGAACCGCCTGCTGACCCGCGAGACGGTGCACCTGATCGTCCTCGACCTGATGCTGCCGGGCGAGGATGGCCTGTCGATCTGCCGGCGCCTGCGCGCCGCCAAGGATCTGACGCCGATCATCATGCTCACCGCCAAGGTCGAGGACGTCGACCGGATCGTCGGCCTCGAGGTCGGCGCCGACGACTACCTGCCCAAGCCGTTCAACCCGCGCGAGCTGCTCGCCCGGATCCATGCGGTGCTGCGCCGCCGGCCGACGCTCGAGGCACCCGGTGCCCCGGCCCTCGACGCCCAGACCGTTACCTTCGGACCGTTCGTCTTCGACCTGGCACTGCGCCGCCTCACCAAGGACGGCGAGCAGATCGCGCTGACCACCGGCGAGTTCTCGATGCTCAAGGCGCTGGTGCGCCATCCGCGCCAGCCGCTCTCGCGCGACAAGCTGGCCCAGCTTGCGCGCGGCCGCGAGTTCGAGCCCTTCGACCGCAGCCTCGACGTGCAGATCTCGCGCCTGCGCAAGATGATCGAGCCCGACCCGACCCAGCCGCGCTACATCCAGACGGTCTGGGGCGTCGGCTACGTGTTCGTTCCCGACGGCTCGGCATGAGGCTTGCCTTCGCCTGAGCCGTGGCGACCCACTCCAAGCGACCCGGCTCCCGGACTCCCCTCTCCGAACGGCTGAACCCACCGAGAGCGCGCCCGGCGAAGAAGTTCGTCGCCCTCAGCCTGTTCTGGCGCACCTTCTTCCTGCTCGCCCTGCTGCTGACCGGCGGCGTGTTCGCCTGGGTGCAGACCTTCCGCGCCCTCGAGTTCGAGCCGCGCACGGTGCAGGCGGCGCAGCAGATCGCCAGCCTCGTCAACCTCACCCGCTCGGCGCTGCTCGCCACCGACGGCATCAATCGCATCGCCATCATCAAGAGCGTGTCGACCCTCGACGCGGTGAAGCTGACGCCGCGCGAGCCGAACGACAAGTGGGAGCCGTTCGAGACCGACCGCTTCCAGCGCGTGATCGAGCGCGAACTGCGCGACCAGCTCGGCCCGGACACGGTGGTCGCCAGCTCGATGAACGGAACGGCGGGCCTGTGGGTCGGGTTCTCGATCGCCCGCGACAACTACTGGCTGAAGATCGACTCGACCCGGATCGGGCCGATGTCGACCAGCACCATCCTGCTCTGGGTCTCGATCGCCTTGCTCGCCACCGTGCTCGGCTCGGCCGGCATCGCCCGGCTGATCAACCGGCCGCTCAAGGACCTGTCGTTCGCCGCCAGCCGCATCCGCGAGGGCGAGTACGACTCGCGCCTCGACGAGACGACGATGACGAGCGAGATCCGGCAGGTGAACATGGGCTTCAACCGGATGGCGCGCGAGCTCGCCAAGGTCGAGCAGGACCGTGCCGTCATGCTCGCCGGCATCTCGCACGACCTGCGCACGCCGCTCTCGCGCCTCCGGCTCGAGGCCGAGATGAGCGTCAAGGACGAGGAAGCCAAGGCGAACATGGCGATGGACATCGACCAGCTCGACGCCATCATCGACAAGTTCATGGACTACGCGCGGCCCGGCGAGGTGCGGCTCGTGCCGGTGAACGTGGCGCAGATCGTCGAGCGCGAGGCGCTGGCATTTCGCGACACCAGCCAGATCCGCATCACCTCGAAGGTGGCGATCGACACCCTGGTGCTGGCCGACGACGTCGAGCTCGGCCGGGTGTTCCAGAACCTGTTCGAGAACGCCCGCCGCTACGGCCGCTCCACCGACACCGGCATCGCCAAGGTCGTGGTGAGCTACGCCCGCACGGGCCTGTGGGTGATCATCACCGTGCGCGACCACGGCCAGGGCGTCGACCCGAAGAAGCTCGACCAGCTGACGACGCCGTTCTTCCGCGGCGACGCCGCGCGCACCGCCGCCACCGGCGCCGGCCTCGGCCTGGCGATCGTCGAGAAGGCGGTGCAGCGCATGGGTGGCGCGTTCGAGCTGGCCAACGCCACCGAGGGCGGGCTGCTGGCCCACGTCCGCTTGAAGAAAGGCTGAGCGGCGTTGCCGCTCAGCCTTCGGCGCTGGGCGCGATCGTCGGCTTCGTGCTGCTGCTGGTCGCCGCGTTCCGCTAGCCCGGGCGACAGGAAGTCGCCGGTGCCTCAGGGGCGCCAGAGCAGGCAGACCGCACGCGCCTCCATGGATTCGCCGCGGCCCACCGGCCCCATGCCTTCGGCGGTTTTCGCCTTGACGCTGACTTGATCGATCGCCACGCCGAGCGCGCCGGCGATGCGCTGGCGCATCGCGACGATGTGCGGCGCCAGCTTCGGCGCCTGGGCGATCACGGTCGCGTCGACGTTGCCCACCTGCCATCCGGCGGCCTTGACCCGCCGCGCCGCCTCGGAGAGCAGCGCCAGCGAATCGGCACCGCGGTATTGCGCATCGGTGTCGGGGAAGTGATGGCCGATGTCGCCGAGCGCGGCCGCGCCGAAGAGCGCATCTGTCACGGCGTGGCAGAGCGCATCGGCATCCGAATGGCCGGCCAGGCCATGGCTGTGCGCGATCTCGACGCCACCGAGGATCAGCTTGCGCCCGGTGACCAGGGCGTGCGCGTCCCAGCCCTCGCCGATGCGCCAGGTCGGGCCGCGCGGCTTCATGCCGGCTCCATCCGCCGCGACCGCAACACGGCCTCGGCGAGCGCGAAGTCCTCGGGCTGGGTGATCTTGAAGTTCTCCGAGGACCCGGGCACCAGCCGCGGCGACTGTCCCTGCCATTCCATCGCGCTCGCCTCGTCGGTGGCGCTCGCGCCGGCGTCCTCGAGCGCGTCGGCAAGCGGGCCGAGGCGGAACATCTGCGGCGTCTGCGCCTGCCAGACCGCCTCGCGCGGCAGCGTCTTCATCACCCGCCCCTCCGACTCGCGCTTGAGCGTGTCCGCGACCGGCATCGCCAGCAGGCCACCGACCGGGTCGTCGGCGCAGACGTCGATCAGACGGTCGATCCACTCGGCGCGCACCAGGCAGCGGGCGGCATCGTGCACCAGCACCCAGTCGTCGGCGCGGGCGCCGAGCTTGGTCAGCCGCGCGAGTCCGGCGGCCACCGTCTCCGCGCGCGACTTGCCGCCGCAGCGCGAGACCGCGAAGCGCTTGCCCATGGGCAGATCGACGCGGCGCTCGAACTCCTCGTCGTCGGGCGCGAGCGCCACCAGCACCAGCTTGAGTCGGGCCACGCCGGCGAGTGCCGCGAGCGTGTGCGCGACCATCGGCGCGCCGTCGATCTCGACGTACTGCTTCGGCACCGGCGATCCGGCCCGGGTGCCCGAGCCGGCGCAGGGCACGAGGGCGAAGCAACGGAGGACGGGCAGAGCGGTGGTCGGCATCGGCTTTCGGACCGGAAAGGCCCGCAAGCATAAGCGGGGCCCGGTCCGTAAAATCGCGACCTTTGTCGCACGCGCCGATTCGGCGCCTTCATGCAGCTCCCCGACATCGCCCCCGGCAAGCGTTTCGCCCTGCCCCGCCCGACCGGCTCTGCCGACGCCCTGCTCCTCGCTCGCTTCGCGACCCGGCAGCGCGCCGCCGCCAAGACGACGACCGCGATCTTCACCGCCGATCCGGCCGATGCCGGCCGTCTGGCCGAGGAGATCGGCTTCTTCTCGCCCGAGCTGCGCATCGCCGTCTTCCCCGATTGGGAGACGCTTCCCTACGACACCTTCTCGCCGCACCAGGACCTGATTTCCGAGCGGCTGGCGACGCTGTGGAAGATTAGCCGCGGCGAGGTCGACGTCGTCCTGATGCCGGCGACGACGGCGCTGGTGCGCCTCGCCCCGCCGAGCTTTCTCGCCGGCTATACCTTCGAGTTCCGGCAGAAGCAGCGTCTCGACGAGGCCGCGCTCAAGGCCCAGCTCACGCTCGCCGGCTACAGCCACGTCAGCCAGGTCGTCTCGCCCGGCGAGTACGCGGTGCGCGGCGGCCTGATCGACCTGTTCCCGATGGGCTCGAACGTGCCCTATCGCGTCGACCTGTTCGGCGACGAGATCGATTCGATCCGCACCTTCGATCCCGACAGCCAGCGCAGCCTCTATCCGGTGCCCGAAGTGCGCCTCCTGCCCGGCCGCGAGTTCCCGATGGACGAGGCGGCGCGCACCGCGTTCCGCTCGCGCTGGCGCGAGCGCATCGAGGGCGACCCGACCAAGGCGCGGCTCTACAAGGACGTCGGCGCCGGCATCGCCACCGCCGGGATCGAGTACTTCCTGCCGCTCTTCTTCGACGAGACCGCGACCGTCTTCGACTACCTCGGCGCGGGCGCGACGCTGGCCCTGCACGGCGAGGTCGACGCCTCGCTGCAGCGCTTCTGGACCGACACCCGCGAGCGCCACCGCTTCCTGCAGCACGATCCGGAGCGGCCGCTGCTTGCCCCCGAGCTGCTGTTCCTCAAGCCCGAGGACTTTTTCAGCCGCTGCAACGCGCATGCGCAGCTCGCGCTGCGCGGCG
>DATCGH010000495.1:0-2190 GCA_036509055.1 Caldimonas sp. | reverse complement strand
GATTCGAGAAAGCTGGGCAGGTCGATGGCCTCGCTGCGCAGCCGCTCGCCCATGAGCTTCCTGCCCTGCTTCCAGGTCATCATCAGCGTGTACATCAGGGCGCCGATGAGCAGCGGGAACCAGCCGCCGTCGACCACCTTGACGATGTTGGCGGAGAGGAAGGCAAAGTCGACGATGAAGAAGAAGCCGGTGGCGAGGATCGCCAGCGACCACGCGTACTTCCAGGCGTAGCGGACGACGAAGAAGGTCATCGTCGTGGTGATCAGCATGTCGATCGTCACCGTGATGCCGTAGGCGGCGGCGAGCTCGCCGCTCGAGCCGAAGAAGACGACGGCGATGACGATGCCGGTGAACAGGCTCCAGTTGACGAACGGCAGGTAGATCTGCCCGGTCTCGCGCTCCGAGGTGTGGGCGATGCGCAGCCGCGGCAGGTAGCCGAGCTGCATCGCCTGCTTGGTGACCGAGAAGGCGGCGGTGATCAGCGCCTGCGAGGCGATCACGGTGGCGAAGGTCGCCAGGCCGATCAGCGGGTAGAGCGCCCAGGTCGGCGCCATCTCGTAGAAGGGGTTGCCGACCTTGTCCGGATAGACCAGCAGCATCGCACCCTGGCCGAAGTAGTTGAGCACCAGGGCCGGCATCGCCATGCCGAACCAGGCGAGGCGGATCGGCCGCTTGCCGAAGTGGCCCATGTCGGCATAGAGCGCCTCGGCGCCGGTGACGCACAGCACCACCGAGCCCAGGGCGATGAAGGCAATGTGCGGGTGGCTGAGCACGAAGGCGAGCGCGTAGTGCGGCGACAGCGCCTTCAGGATCTCCGGGTTGTCGCCGATGTGCCAGATGCCGAGCGCCGCGAGCACCAGGAACCAGATCGTCATCACCGGGCCGAACAGTCGCCCGACCCGTTCGGTGCCGTGGCGCTGGAACAGGAACAGGCAGGTCAGGACGACCAGGGTCACCGGCACGACCCAGGTATGCAGCCCGGGCGCCGCGACCTCCAGGCCCTCGACCGCCGACAGCACCGAGATCGCCGGCGTGATGACGCCGTCGCCGAAGAAGATCGCGGTGCCGAAGATGCCGACGATCAGGAGCCGCCGGCGCACCGGCGGACGGTCGCGCACCGCCTGCGAGGCGAGCGCAAGCATGGCGATCAGGCCGCCCTCGCCGTTGTTGTCGGCGCGCAGGATCAGGACGACGTACTTGATCGAGACGATCACCGTCAGGGTCCAGAACACCAGCGACAGCACGCCGTAGATGTTGCCTGGCGTGAGCGGCACGTGGCCGTTTGCGAACACCTCCTTCAGCGCATACAGCGGGCTGGTGCCGATGTCGCCGTAGACGACGCCGATGGCGCCGAGCGTCAGGGCGGCAAGGCTGGAGGCAGGGCGGGTGGGGGTCACGCGAGGGGCGCCGCTTCGGGGCGCAATGCTCCGGCGCGGCGTCGAGGGAGGGCTATTGTGCCTCGCAGCATGCGGCGAGGCAGCCCCCCGGATCGGCGGCTACTCGTAGATCTCGGCGTTCGGGTCGGTGGCCTCGAGCTCGTAGCTCGCCGCCACCATCGCCAGCCGGGCGATCACGCCGTACATGTAGAACCGGTTCGGGGCGCTGGCGCCGGGCTTGGAGCCGGGCTTGGGCAGCTGGTTGGAGCCGGCGAACGCCAGCGGCACGAAGCTCGCGCCGGGCGAGTTCAGGTTCTCGTCGTTGCCGCGCTCAGGATTGACCCGGTAGAAGCCGCCGACGACGTAGCGGTCGATCATGTAGACCACCGGCTCGGCCACGGACTCGTTGACGCGCTCGTAGGTCGGCACGCCTTCCTGGAGGATCACCTCGCTCACTTCCTGGCCGTCCTTGATGACGCTCATCTTGTTGCGCGAGCGCCGGTTCAGGTCGGCCAGGTCCTTCGGGTCGCGCACCGTCATGATGCCCATGCCGTAGGTGCCGGCGTCGGCCTTGACGATGATGAAGGGCTTTTCCTGGATGCCGTATTCCTTGTACTTGCGGCGGATCTTGCCGAGCAGGGTCTCGGCGTTGCTCATCAGGCACTCGGCGCCCGAGCCGTCGCTGAAGTTGACCTCGCCGCAGCGGGCGTACATCGGGTTGATCAGCCACGGGTCCATGCCGAGCAGCTTGGCGAACTTCTTCGCCACCTCCTCGTAGGCCGCGAAGTGGTTGGTCTTCCGGCGCACCGCCCAG
>DATCGH010000494.1:0-4912 GCA_036509055.1 Caldimonas sp. | reverse complement strand
CGCGCTGGACGCCGGGCTCGCACGTCGATGTCGAGTGCGGCGACACCGGCCTGTCGCGGCAGTATTCCCTCTGCGGCGACCCGGCCGACGCCCGGGCGTTCGAGATCGCGGTGCTGCGCGAGGCCGAGAGCCGTGGCGGCTCGGCCTGGATGCACGGCGCGGTCCGGCCGGGCGACCGGCTGCACGTCAGCGCGCCGCGCAACCACTTCCGCCTCGACGAATCGGCACGGCGGCTGATCTTCATCGCCGGCGGCATCGGCATCACGCCGATCGCGGCGATGGCGCGGCGCGCCCGCGAGCTCGGCATCGACTACGCCCTGCACTACAGCGGCCGCCGACGCGCCGCCATGGCCCTGGTGGACGAGCTCGCCGGCCTGCACGGCGAGCGGCTGCATCTTCACGTGAGCGAGGAAGGCGGGCGCAACGACATCGCCGCCCTGCTGCGCGAGCCGCGCGCCGGCACCCTGGTCTACGCCTGCGGCCCGGCGCGGATGCTCGACGCGCTCGCCGACGCCTCGGCCCACTGGCCCGAGGGATCGCTGCGGGTCGAGCACTTCTCCACTTCCAAGGGCAAGCTCGACCCGACGCGCGAGCATGGCTTCGAGGTCGAGCTCGCCGATTCCGGCCTGGTCGTACCGGTACGTGCCGACCAGACGCTGCTGGCGGCCCTGCGCGCCGCCAACATCGACGTGCGCAGCGACTGTGAGGAAGGCTTGTGCGGCTCGTGCGAAGTCGCGGTCCTGGCGGGAAGGATCGACCATCGCGATCTCGTCCTCACCCCTGCCGAGCGCGCCGAAGGCACGCGGATGATGGCGTGCTGCTCGCGCGCCTGCGATGCCAGGCTGCTGCTGGGCCTCTGAGCGAACGGCCCCGGGACCTCAAGGCGATGGCGAACGTCGACGACCCGCTTGCGGCCTGGCCGGCCGCCAACGAGGGCGACGCGTCGCTCTCCCTGCTCTTCGAAGACCGGCTCAAGCAACGCATCCTTCGCCATCTCTCCACGCTCGAGTTGCGCCGCGCCGATCCGGGAATCCATCGCCGGGCCGCGGTCGCGGTCGCCGTCGTCGAGGAAGGCGACGGCGCCCGGATCGAAGGCCTGGCGAACCCGGCCGGCTGGAGCCGCGCGGCGGCGCTGATCCTGACCCGGCGCGCGTCGGACCTGCGCGACCATCCCGGCCAATGGGCCTTGCCCGGAGGTCGTGTCGATGCCGGCGAGTCGGCGGAAGAGACGGCCTTGCGCGAACTGGCCGAGGAGGTCGGGCTGGTGCTCGATGGCGGTGCCGTGCTCGGTCGCCTCGACGACTACATCACCCGCTCCGGCTTCGCGATCACGCCGGTGGTGGTCTGGGCCGGGACAGCGCGAACGCTGGCCGCCAACCCGGCGGAAGTGGCGAGCATCCATCGCATTCCGGTGAACGAATTCATGCGCACCGATGCGCCGTGGCTCGACCCGATCGCCGACAGCGAGCACCCGGTCCTGCGCATGCCCGTGGGGCTGACCTGGATCGCTGCGCCCACGGCGGCGGTGCTGTACCAGTTCCGCGAGCTCTGCATCGCCGGCCGGCCGACGCGCGTCGGCCACTTCGAGCAGCCGCTGTTCGCGCGGCGCTGAGGGCCGCCGCTCAGTCGAAGTCCAGCAGGACCTTCATCGACTGCGAGCGGTCGGCGGCGAGCGCGAAGGCCCGGCCGGCGTCGCGGTAGGAGAGCGTGGCCGACACCAGCGGCTTGAGGTCGACGAGCCCGGCGTTGATGAGATCGACCGCGGTCCTGAACTCCTCGTGAAAGCGGAAGGCGCCGCGCAGGTCGAACTCCTTGGCGACGATGGTGTTCATCGGCAGGGTCATCTCGCCGCCGAGGCCGACCTGGACGACGATCCCGCGCGGACGCAAGGCGTCGAAGGCGCCGGTCAGGGCGCGCACGTTGCCGCTGGCCTCGAGCAGGACGTCGAACCGGCCCTTGTCCGCGGTGAACGTCGCGAGCGCGTCGGGCTGCTCGGCCACGTTGATGGTCTGGTCGGCGCCGACCTTGGCGGCGCGGCGCAAGGGCTGCGTCACCTGGTCGGTCACAACGACCAGCGTCGCGCCCGCCCGCCGGGCGGCGACGACGAGCATCGCACCGATCGGCCCGCAGCCGGTCACGAGCACCGCCTTGCCGAGCAGTGGGCCGGCGCGATTGACGGCATGGAGGGCGACGGCGAGCGGCTCGGCCATCGCACCCTCGGCGTCGCTCACGCCTTCGGCCAGGGTGAAGGCCTGGGTGGTGTCGACGACGATCTCCTTGCGGAACGCGCCCTGCACATGCGGCATGCGCATGGCGCTGCCGTAGTAGCGCATGTCGAGGCAATGGTTCTGCAGGCCGAGCTGGCAGAAGCGGCACGTGCCGCAGGGACGGCTCGGGCAGATCGCGATGCGCTGCCCGGGCGCGAAGTCGCGCACCTCGGCTCCGGCTTCCTCGATCACTCCCGCCACCTCGTGGCCGAGGACCATGGGCTCTTGGATCCGCACGGTGCCGAAGCCGCCGTGCTGGAAATAGTGCAGGTCAGAGCCGCAGATGCCGCCGGCGCGAACGCGCACGCGGAGTTGCCGGGGTCCGACCGGCGGTGTCGCCACGTCCTCGACGCGGAGATCGCCGGGGGCGTGAATCACGAGTGCATCCATGTTTCGGCTCGAAGCGAAGGAGTGCCCTATCTTCGCTCACGGCGGACAGAAACGGGCCGGCGGGAGGGTAGGCCGACGACAAGCGTTTGGAACTGTCAGGTCTTACAGAGGGACATTCACAAGCGCTCGCCAGCGCGAGGAACAGAGCGTCCGTCGCAGGTGAGCTGCATGACTTCCGGCCCTTCCCTCTTCGTACGGATTGGCCGGTCCGGTGCCGGTGCCTAGCCTGCGCGTCCCGGGCCGCCGCACTTCGACTCGATCCTACGACCACCAGCGCGGCGCCTCGCATCCAACCCGAGGAGAGATGTTCATGGCTGCTTCACCCCGATTCGAGCTTCTCGGCCGCCTGTGCGGCTACTTCTGCGACGAGTGCCAGACCCCGCTCGCCGGCGCCACGATCCGGCTGTATCGACCTGCGGAGGGCAGCAACACCACCGCGATGGCGGTGGCGCATCCGAAGGAGACCTTCGCGATCCTGAGCGACGAGCAGGTGGCGGAGAAGAAGTCGCGCTTGCTGGCCGAGGCCGTGATCGGCGACGACGGCTCGTTTCGCGTCCCGCTCGGCGGCGGCAAGCAGGGCTACGCGGGCGAAGCCTTCGAGGTCGACGTGTACTGCGGCACCATGCCGTTCAAGGGCCCCGTGCCGCCGCATCCGAACGTCCAGTTCTCGGTGACAACGCTGCAGCCGATGTGGCGCCAGCGCGAGAACATCGCCGTCGCGGTGTTCGAGCACTGCCTGTCGTCGCGCTACTGGTGCGGGGTGCTCGCCCGCCTCGGCCTGTGGGTGATCTGCGGCCGGCTCACCACCTGCTCCAAGCCGAACCTGCCGATCGCCTCGGCGACGGTCAAGGCGTTCGACGTCGACTGGCTGCAGACCGATGCGCTCGGCTCGGCGGTGACCGACGCCAACGGCCAGTTCACGATCTACTACACGCGGGCGCAGTTCGACCGCACCATCTTCTCGCCGCTGATCAACCTCGAGTGGACCGGCGGGCCCGACGTCTACTTCCGGGTCGAGGCCGCGGGCGCGCCGATCCTGGTGGAGCCGCCGTCGAAGGGGCGCACGCCCGGGCGGGAGAACGTCGGCCACTGCCTGTGCGTCTCCCTCTGCACCGACGACGTGCCCAACACCACGCCCGAGGCCGATCCGCATTGGACGCGGGTCGAGGCCTTCAACGTCCACCCCTCGATCTTCGACCCGGCGCTCAACTTCCTGCCCGAAGGCTATGCCGGCCTCGCCAGCCAGTCGTTCGTGTTCGGCGGCGGCGTCGCGCTGTTCGGCAACTGCCCGCTGTTCAACGCCGCGGCCCCAACCCATCCGCTGAAGTTCCGCTTCCTGATCGCCGAATGGACGTGGCCGGGCGGCGGCGACGGCACCGCCGGCGTGATGCCGACCGTGCCGCCGGTCGCGCCGCCCTCGCCGCTCGCGCCCAACGCCACCTGGCGGATCCTGCCGATGACCAACGGGGCGATGCCGCTCGGCGACATCTACTACAACGACGGCCTCAACCCGCTGGCCAACGTGCCGGTGCGGCCGACGCCGGACGTCGACGGCTTCATCACCCTCGCCGGCTTCAGCGTCAATGCGCCGCTCTCAGGGGGAGGCACGGTCCTGCTCAGCGTCTCGACTGCGAACTTCCTCCGCTCCGGCCTGCTCGGCTACATGGACTCGGCGGCCGTGACCTCGGCGCATGCGCCGCGCTTCCCGGCCTGGGGCAACGACAAGCTGCAGGCCGGCCGCGCCCTCACCGCCGCCGAGAAGGAGCCGATCCGCCGCTACCGCATCATCTTCGAGGTGCGCGACGCGACCACCAACTTGGGCCTGTTCACCGACACCCTCGACTCGATCGTGCTCGACAACACGCCGTCGGTGGCCCTGCTCAACATCGCCGAGCTGATGGCCAACGCCTGCAATCCGATCATGGGGCTCACCGAGATCCACGCCCTGTTCACGCTCGACCATCCGCACCTGCGGTCGTACAGCATGACGATCGACAACAACAACGGCAACGTCCATCCGGCGCCGCCGATGCCGAACGGCGCCTTCCCGCCGGTGGACTATTTCTTCCGCGGCGCGGCGAGCGGCCCGACCGGCCCGAGTCGGTCCCCAACCCCGCCGTCCGCAGGCTCAGCCTCTACCTCCGCCAGCTCGAGTCGTTCCAGCGGAAGAACCGCCGGACCATCTCCAGCAAGCAGCTCGGCGAGAGCCTGGGCCTCACCGACGCGCAGGTCCGCAAGGACCTGGCCTACTTCGG
>DATCGH010000493.1:0-5044 GCA_036509055.1 Caldimonas sp. | reverse complement strand
GGCGAGAAGGTCGACAGCCCCGAAGCCGAAGGTCAGCGCGAAGCGCTGAAGAAGTACACCCTCGACCTGACCGAGCGTGCCCGCGCCGGCAAGCTCGACCCGGTGATCGGCCGCGACGACGAGATCCGCCGCGCCATCCAGGTGCTGCAGCGCCGGACCAAGAACAACCCGGTGCTGATCGGCGAGCCCGGCGTCGGCAAGACGGCGATCGTCGAGGGCCTGGCCCAGCGCATCGTCGCCGGCGAGGTGCCCGACACGCTGAAGGACAAGCGCGTGCTCGTCCTCGACATGGCCCTCCTGCTCGCCGGCGCCAAGTTCCGCGGCGAGTTCGAGGAGCGGCTGAAGAGCGTGCTCAAGGAAGTGGCGCAGGACGAGGGCAAGACCATCGTCTTCATCGACGAGATCCACACCATGGTCGGCGCCGGCAAGGCCGAGGGCGCGATCGACGCCGGCAACATGCTCAAGCCCGCCCTGGCGCGCGGCGAGCTGCACTGCATCGGCGCGACCACGCTCGACGAGTACCGCAAGTACATCGAGAAGGACGCCGCGCTCGAGCGGCGCTTCCAGAAGATCCTGGTCGGCGAGCCTTCGGTCGAGGCGACCATCGCCATCCTGCGCGGCCTGCAGGAGAAGTACGAGGTGCACCACGGCGTCGAGATCACCGACCCGGCGATCGTCGCCGCGGCCGAGCTCTCGCACCGCTACATCACCGACCGCTTCCTGCCCGACAAGGCGATCGACCTGATCGACGAGGCCGCGTCGAAGGTGAAGATCGAGATCGACTCCAAGCCGGAGGCGATCGACAAGCTCGACCGGCGCCTGATCCAGCTGCAGATCGAGCGTGCCTCGGTGCTGAAGGAAAAGGACGAAGCCTCGAAGCGCCGCCTCGGCCTGATCGAGGAGGAGATCGATCGGCTGAAGCGCGAGATCGCCGACCTGAACGAGGTCTGGAAGGCCGAGAAGGCCGCGGCCCAGGGATCGGCGCAGCTGCTCGAGGACATCGACCGCACCCGCTCGCAGATCGAGGATCTGAAGCGAAAGGGCGACTACGACAAGGTCGCCGAGCTGCAGTACGGCAAGCTCCCGGAGCTCGAGCGCAAGCTCAAGGACGCGCAGGCGACCGAGCAGAAGAAGGGCGCCGCCGGCGGCCGGCCGCAGCTTCTGCGCACCCTCGTCGGCGCCGAGGAGATCGCCGAGGTCGTGGCGCGGGCCACCGGCATTCCGGTCGCCAAGCTGATGCAGGGCGAGCGCGACAAGCTGTTGCTGATGGAGCAGAAGCTCCACGAGCGGGTCGTCGGCCAGGACGAGGCGATCGCCGCGGTGGCCAATGCGATCCGGCGCTCGCGCTCGGGTCTTTCGGACCCGAACCGGCCGACCGGCTCATTCCTCTTCCTCGGGCCCACGGGCGTCGGCAAGACCGAGCTCTGCAAGGCGCTGGCCGGCTTCCTGTTCGACAGCGAAGATCACTTGATCCGCCTCGACATGAGCGAGTTCATGGAGAAGCACTCGGTCGCGCGCATGATCGGCGCGCCGCCGGGCTACGTCGGCTACGACGAAGGCGGCTACCTGACCGAGGCGGTACGCCGCAAGCCCTATTGCGTGCTCCTGCTCGACGAGGTCGAGAAGGCGCACCCGGACGTGTTCAACGTGCTCCTGCAGGTGCTCGACGACGGCCGCCTCACCGACGGCCAGGGCCGCACGGTCGACTTCAAGAACGCGGTCATCGTCATGACCTCGAACCTCGGCTCGCAGCAGATCATGCAGCTCGCCGGGCAGAGCTCGGAGACGATCAACGATGCGGTCTGGGTCGAGGTCAAGAAGCATTTCCGACCGGAGTTCCTCAACCGCATCGACGAGGCCGTCGTCTTCCACGCACTCGACGCGAAGAACATCGAGGCGATCGCGAAGATCCAGCTCCGGATCCTCGAATCGCGGCTGGAGAAGATGGACATGAAGCTCGACGTCTCGCCGCGGGCGCTGGCCGAGCTGGCGAAGGCCGGCTTCGATCCGGTGTTCGGCGCGCGGCCGCTGAAGCGGGCGATCCAGCGCGAGATCGAGAACCCGGTCTCGAAGCTGATCCTCGAGGGCCGGTTCGGCGCGAAGGACGTGATCCCGGTCGACTACGCGGGCGGCCGCTTCGCCTTCGAGCGCGTCGTCCACTGACGAGGAATAGAGCCCCAACGCTCACGTCCGTTCGCTGCGCCCCCAGCGGGGGCGCTCGCCCCATGGGGCGGCTCGGCGGGGCCTCGGCCCCGGTGGCCTGTCAGGCGGCCTGGGGCGGCTCGTCGAAGAGGACATCCAGCCGCATGATCTGCAGCCGGGCGAGCGTCAGGTTGGCGCTCGTCTTGTCGAGCACGGCGTGCATCGCCAGGCCCGGATTCTTCGGCACGCCGCGCAGCAGCAGGTGGTGCGAGCCGAGCGTCACCGCAGCTTCCGGCAGGGAGTGACCGAAGCCGAGCGAGCGGCTCACGCTCATCATCGCCGTCAGCAGCTCGCTGCCATGGGTGGCGAGCGCCTCGGAGCCGGGGTTGGCGCCGGCGTGGGCGATCGGATGGCCGCTCTGTGTCTCGAACACGCAGCAGCTGACGACCCCGTTCAACTCGCTCACCTGGCGGACATAGCGCTCGATCACCGTCGAGGGCGGCGCGGCGGTGTAGCCGGTGGGGGCGATCGCCGGCATCGGCCGCATCATCAGGCTGATCGCCGGCTGGTCTTCCATCGGCATCGTGTCGCCCGACGGGATGCCGCCCATGACCGGCGCCAGCGGGGCCTTGCGCGGCTGGTACGGCGCCGGCTTGAAGGCACCGAGCTCGGGCACGGGTCGGCCGTTGTTCGGCGCCTGCTCGCGCAGCCGGCTCCAGGTGCCGGTGATGAAGGCCCAGGCGTCCGCGGGGCGCGCCACCTGCGGCGTGGTACGCACCGCGACGCCGGTGCCGCGGCCCAGGTCGAGGCCGTGCGTGACCAGCGTGCTGGCCGAGGCGAGCGGCAGCAGCAGGAGATTGCGGTTCGGCCAGGGGCCGGCGAGGATGTCGTCGTGCACCGGCTTCAGCGCCGTGGCGATCGCATGCCCCGGGAGCTCGCCGACCATGATGACGCCGAGCCGGCTGTTGGCGAGCAGCGTCTTGGCCAGCGCATGGCGCTGCGCGCTGTCGGCGTCGGCCTCGGTGGTGTAGAGGCGCAGCGACTGGTTGTCGGTGGTCGGCAGGTCGACGAACTCGAGCGTCGCGAGCGCCGTGCCGTAGCCCTGGCGGCGGATCACGAGCCTCTGCACCGCCCGGCCGCTGGCCGCGGCGATGCCGGCGAGGAGCTTCCTCGACGAGGAGGTGGCGATGTCGTGGACGGCGATGAATTCCGGATGCAGGTGATCGAACTGCTGCTGCAGCGCCTCGGCCGGCGCGCAGGAGACGAACAGCTCGCGCTCGTTGCCGCCGATCTGCCGGCCGATCTCGTCCTTCTCGCCGGCGAGATAGTCGTTCTCGTCCGGGAGCAGCTGGGTCGCCAGCGCGGTGTGTGCCCGGGTCGAGGCCCAGGCGTCCGGTGATTCCGAAGGCTGGGGCGTGCCGCGTCCGGACCCGGAGGATTGCCTCGCGTCGTCGGCGCGCGCCGACGGGTTGCTCTGGGCCCGCGCCGGCTGCCATTCCTGGGCGCCGGCCCGAGGCAGCACCCGCGTCGCCTGCCATTCGTCGATCGCTTCCTTCGACGCGGGCTCGGCGCGGGTCGCTTGCCACTCGTCGCGCGGCGTCGCGCCGGCCGCCTCGCCTTTCGAGGTCTCCCAGGCAAACTTGCCGCTGCCGCCGGAATTGCTCATCGATGGGTCCCGTTCAGGTGCGCGGCCAGGGGCGTGCCGTCGGCGCCGCGGCGACGCCGCTCGACAGGAGCGGAGGTCGCCGAAGCGAAGTGTAATCGCCGCGATCGGAGCGACAACCGCCGTCCGGACACACCGTGGCGCGCACGCCGAGGATTCCCGCAATCGCGACGCCCGGCGCCACGCTCAGGGTTCGAACCGACCCGCTGGCGGGATTCGCCCGCCGGGTGGCCGTGGCGCTGCGCCTGGACCGGTTATACTCATAGGCTTTTCCCTTGCCGCTTCGCGCTGTCGATCACGGAGCGGCTTCCTCGCCAGGCGTTTCTGGCGGAATCCACAAGGAGATTCGATGCGTCACTACGAGATCGTGCTCCTGATCCATCCGGATCAGAGCGAACAGGTTCCGGCCATGCTGGAACGCTACAAGGGACTGGTCACCGCCGGCGGCGGCAAGGTCCACCGGGTCGAGGATTGGGGTCGGCGCCAGCTGGCCTACATGATCCAGAAGCTCGCCAAGGCGCACTACCTGTGCATCAACATCGAGTGCGACAACAAGGTGCTGACCGAGCTCGAGACGGGCTTCCGCTTCAATGACGCCGTGCTGCGCCATCTGACGGTCGTCAAGAGCCAGGCCGAGACCACGCCGTCGGTCATGATGAAGACCGTCGACCGCGAGGAATCGCGGCGCGCGCCCCAGGAGGCTTCGGCCTGACGAACCGGCTGGCACTGTCGGCGGCGATCGTCGAGCGAGGCGCTCTTCGATTCACCCCCGCCGGCCTGCCTGCGCTGGATCTCAGCCTGAAGCACGAGTCCGAAGTGAGCCAGCTCGGCGTACCGCGCAAGGTCTCCGTGGAGGTCCGCGCCCGTGCCGTCGGCCCGCTCACCGACCAGTTGCTTGCCGCCCCGCTCGGCGTCGAGCATGGATTCGAAGGCTTCGTCGGCGCCCAGCGCAACGGTCGCGGCGTCGTCTTCCACATCCAGTCCATCGAATTGAAATAGAGAGGTCATCACATGCCCCCGCCCCGCGGTAAAGGTCGGTTCTCCAAGGACCGCAAGCCCAAGCGCAACACCCAGTCGCTGCTGTTCCGTCGCAAGCGCTTCTGCCGCTTCACGGTCACCGGCGTCAAGGAAATCGACTACAAGGACATCGACACCTTGCGCGATTTCATCAACGAGAACGGCAAGATCACGCCCGCCCGCCTGACCGGCACGCGCGCCTTCTTCCAGCGCCAGCTGACG
>DATCGH010000492.1:0-3097 GCA_036509055.1 Caldimonas sp. | reverse complement strand
GCTACTCCTCGATCTGAACGAGCTCGGCGTGCCCGTGGGCTGCGAGTTTCTCGACATGATCACGCCGCAGTACATCGGCGATCTCGTCGCGTGGGGCGCAATCGGCGCGCGCACCACCGAGAGCCAGGTGCATCGCGAGCTGGCCTCGGGCCTGTCGGCGCCGATCGGCTTCAAGAACGGCACCGACGGGAACATCCGGATCGCCATCGACGCGATCCAGGCCGCTGCCCGGCCGCACCACTTCCTGTCGGTGCACAAGAACGGCCAGGTGGCGATCGTCGAGACCCGCGGCAACAAGGACTGCCACGTCATCCTGCGCGGCGGCAAGGCGCCGAACTACGACGCGGCGTCGATCGCCGCCGCCTGCAAGGAGATCGAGGCCGCGAGACTGCCGTGCACGCTGATGGTGGACTGCAGCCATGCCAACAGCAGCAAGGACCATGCGCGCCAGGTGGAGGTGGCGCGCGACATCGCCGGCCAGCTGGAGAAGGGCAATCGTTGTATCTTCGGCGTCATGGTGGAAAGTCATCTTCAGCCCGGGGCGCAGAAGTTCAGCGCCGGCAAGGACGATCCGAACAAGCTCGCCTACGGCCAGAGCATCACCGACGCCTGCCTCGGCTGGGACGATTCGGTGCGCGTGCTCGAATCCCTGAGCGAGGCGGTGGCCCGCCGCCGGGTCGGCGAGGCGGTGCTCGCGTGATGTCCAGGCGTCACCCACCGGTCGCGCTGCGGCAAGCGCCACAGCCCGGTCCGGCCCTGGGCAGGCGCCGCCTCCTGATCCGTGCCGGCGCGACCGTCGCGGTCGTCGCCTTCCCGGCGCTCGCCGCCGGCCGCGACGCCTTGCCGCGCATGACCGACGGTCCGTTCTATCCGTCGCCGGCCTACCGGGCCCGCGCCCTCGACTGGGATGCCGACCTCACCGTCGTCGGCGGCCGCGACCCTGACGGCATGCCGCGTCCACGCGCGGCCGGCGAGCACCTCGACCTCTACGGCGCGGTCCAGGACCGCGACGGTCGGGCGATCGACGGGGCGACGATCGAGATCTGGCAGTGCGACGTGCACGGCAGCTATCGCCACCCGAACGGCGCCGGCGCCCGGGTCGACGCCGGTTTCCAGGGCTTCGGCAGCACCCGCAGCGACGCCCGCGGCAGCTACCGGTTCCGCACCATCCGGCCGGTGCCCTACAGCGGCCGGACGCCGCACATCCACGTCAAGCTGCGGCACCCGTCGTTCGGCGAGCTCACCTCGCAGCTGTTCGTTGCCGGCGACCCCGGCAACGCCAGCGACTTTCTCTATCGGAGCCTCTCGGACGCCGACCGCGAGGCGGTGGAGATGCGGCCGGTGCGGGCCCCGGCGGGCAGCCCGGTGATGTGGCAGGTCGAGCGCTCCCTGATCGTCGGCTGACGCTTCAGCGCCCCTGAGACGGCCGGTATCGCTCAGTCGGCGTCGCGGGCCAGCCGCTCGCTTTTCCAGTAGACGTCGTCGCCGCCGAGGCCGTCGAGATTGGCTCGGTTCAGCACCCGGGCCAGGACGAACAGCAGGTCGCTCAGGCGATTGAGGAACTGGCGCGGCTCGGCGCGAACCGCATCGGTCGCCGCCAGCGCCACCACCGCCCGCTCGGCACGCCGCGCCACGGTGCGGCCGACATGGGCGAGCGCGGCGCTGCGGGTGCCGGCCGGAAGGATGAACTCCTTGAGCCGCGGCAGGCCTGCGTTGTAGTGGGCGAGCGCCGCGTCGAGCCGGGCGACCGCTTCGCTCTTCAGCAGCGCGTAGCCGGGGATCGAGAGCTCGCCGCCGAGGTTGAACAGCTCGTGCTGGATCACCGAGAGCAGCTCGCGCACGTCGTCGGGCAAGGGCTCCGCCAGGATCACGCCGAGGCAGGAGTTGAGCTCGTCGACGTCGCCCATCGCGGCGATGCGCAGATGATCCTTGGGAACGCGGCTGCCATCGCCAAGGCCGGTGGTGCCGTCGTCGCCGGTGCGGGTCGCGATCTGGGTCAGGCGGTTCGACATGTCGTGGCCATGCTAGCAGCGCGGTCGCCGCCGACGGGAGGTTCCTACAATGGGCCGACGGTGCCTGCCACCGAGGAGATCGCCATGAACGCGCCGCTGCCCGCCCACCTGCTGCCTAAGATCGCACCCCGGGCGGTGCCCAAGGAGATGGTCGAGGCGCTGAAGGCGCAGTTCGGCGAACGCTGCTCGACCGCGCTCGTGGTGCGCGAGCAGCATGGCCGAGACGAGTCGCCGATCGATGCGCCGCCACCCGAAGCCGTTGTCTTCTGCGAAAGCACCGAGGATGTCACCTTCGTCGTCAAGCTTGCCGACCGCCACGCGGTGCCGGTGATCCCGTTCGGCGTCGGCTCGTCGCTCGAGGGCCACCTGCTGGCGGTGCAGGGCGGCGTCAGCATCGACCTGTCGCGGATGAACAAGGTGATCGCCGTCAACGCCGAGGACCTCACGGTGACGGTCCAGGCCGGCGTGACCCGGACCCAGGTGAACGACGAAATCCGCCACACCGGCCTCTTCTTCCCGATCGACCCGGGCGCCGACGCCTCGATCGGCGGCATGTGCGCCACCCGCGCCAGCGGCACCAACGCCGTCCGCTACGGGACGATGCGCGAGAACGCGCTCGGCCTGACCGTCGTCACGGCGCAAGGCAACGTCATCCACACCGGCACCCGGGCGCGCAAGTCCTCGGCCGGCTACGACCTGACGCGGCTGATGATCGGCAGCGAGGGCACGCTCGGCGTCATGACCGAGATCACGTTGCGGGTCTATCCGCTGCCCGAGGCGATGTCGGCCGCGACCTGCACCTTCCCGTCGATCGACGCGGCGGTGCGGACGACGATTCAGATCATCCAGATGGGCATTCCGATCGCCCGCTGCGAGCTGCTCGACCGCCACGCGGTGCAGGCGGTGAACCGGCACGACAAGCTCTCGCTGACCGAGGCGCCGATGCTGCTGATGGAGTTCCACGGCAGCGAGGCCGGCGTCGCCGAGCAGTCGGCGATGGTCCAGGAGATCGCCAGCGAGCACGGCGGCGAAGGCTTCCAGTGGGCGACGACGCCCGAGGAGCGCAAGAAGCTCTGGGCGGCGCG
>DATCGH010000491.1:0-12855 GCA_036509055.1 Caldimonas sp. | reverse complement strand
TCGCGCGGCCACGGCGCCGGCGACACGCTGCTCAGGATCGTCGCCGAGCGCTTGCTGGCGACCGTGCGCGGCGTCGACACCGTGGCCCGCCTGGCCGGCGACGAGTTCACGGTCATCCTCGAAGGCCTGGCCGAGCCGGCGGACGCCGAGGTCGTGGCGATGAAGATGGTCGAGGCACTGCGCCCGCCGATGCGCATCGGCGCCGATCTGGTGAGCGTTTCCACCAGCGTCGGCCTGGCGGTGCTGAGCGACGCCGATGTCGACGCCGCGAGCCTGCTGGCGCGCGCCGACGAGGCGCTCTACGAGGCCAAGCGCGCCGGCCGCGACCGCTACGTCAAGAGTCCAGCCGTCGCCTGACGCAAAGCCGCCCCGCAGCGGCGACCTTCCGACAGAATGCGCCAGCGTGGACATCCGCACCCGCCTTCGCGCCCTGACCCTGGCGACGCTGATTCCGGTCGTGGCCTTCGGCATGTTCGGCACCTACGTGCTGGCCGAGCGCGAGAAGGCGACCCTGGAGCGCGCCATGAGCGACCACGCGCGCTCGCTGATGACCGCGATCGAGTCCGAGCTGCACGCCTCGGCCACGTCGCTCGAGGTGCTGTCGCGCGAGCCGAGCCTCGATCACGGTGACCTCGCGGCCTTCCGCATCGAGGCGCAGCGCGCCTTCGAGGCGCGCAGCGCCGATTGGGTCAATTTCCAGGTCTCGCGGGCCGACACCGGCGAGGTGATGATGAGCCTGCTCCCGTCCGCCGGCGCGGCGCTGCAGCGGCCCGCGGGCGCGGCAACGGTCCGCGGCGTGGTGCGCCCGCGTCCGTTCATCGTCAGCGAGATCGTCATGAGCGAGGTGCCGAGGCGGCCGCTGTTCGCGATCCGTCTCCCGGTCGTGCGCGGGGATCGGGTCGAGCTGGTGCTGTCGGCGGTGATCGATCCGGCGACGGTCGGCCAGATCATCGACCGGCACAAGTTTCCGCCGCAGTGGGCCGTGGCCGTGATCGACGGCAACTTCCGGTTCGTTGCGCGCCGCCCCGCGCCCGGCTTCGGCAACGCCTTTGCCAGCCCGTCCCTGCGCCAGGCGATCGAGTCGCCCGTCGCCGGCTGGAGCCGCGGCGAGCTGCTCGACGGCAGCGAGGTCTACCGCACCGTGCAGCGTTCCTCGTCCAGTCGCTGGGCGGTGTCGATGTCGGTGCCGACCGGGATCGTCGATACCAACCTGCGCTTCCTGTGGCTGCTCTGGGCCGGCTTCGCGGTCGCCGGCGGCCTCGGCCTGTGGTTCGCCTGGTGGCTCGCCGGCGGCCTGTCGCGGCCGATCCGCGCCATGGCGAAGGCGGCACCGGCGCTCGGCCAGGGCCAGCCGCTGGCGCTGCCCGATCCGGGCCCGGTGGACGAGCTGCGCCAGCTGGCGCGCGCGCTCGAAGAGGCTGCAGCGACGATCCGCGAGCGCGAGGACAGGCAGCAGGCGGCCGAGCAGGCCCTGCGCGCGGCCGACCGCGCCAAGGACGAGTTCCTGGCGATGCTCGGCCACGAGCTGCGCAACCCGCTCGCCTCGGTGGCGAACGCCTCGCATCTGCTCAGGCTGGCACCGGGCCGGCCCGAGGTGATCGAGACCGTCGGCGCGATCCTCTCCCGCCAGGTCAAGCAGATGACGCGCCTGGTGGACGATCTGCTCGAAGTCGGCCGGGTCACCGGCGGCAAGATCCGTCTGGAGCGCGAGCCGCTCGACCTGGCTACGGTGGTCGCGGCGGTGATCGGGACCTGGCGCAGCGGCGATCGCTTCCAGCATCACGAGGTCCGGAGCGACCTGCACGAGGTCTGGGTGCACGCGGACCGCACCCGGATCGAGCAGGTCGTGGCGAACCTGCTCGACAACGCCTTGAAGTACACGCCGGCGCGCGGCCGGATCGACGTTTCGGTGCGGCCCGAGGGCGGCGCCGCGATCGTCGAGGTGCGCGACACCGGCGAGGGCATGCCGCCCGAGCTGATCGGCCGGGTGTTCGACCTGTTCGTCCAGGGCGAGCGCAGCCTCGCCCGCGAGCGCGGCGGTCTGGGCATCGGCCTGACCCTGGCACGCCGGCTGGTCGAGATGAACGACGGCACGATCCGGGCGGCGAGCGCGGGCCGCGGCCAGGGCGCGACCTTCACGGTCAGCCTGCCGGCGATCGAGCGCCCCGTGGCGTCCGGTGCCGCCGCTGCAGAGACGGCGCCGAGCGCGCAGGCCTCGCCGCCCCGGGTCCTGATCGTCGAGGACAACGCCGACGCGCGCGACAGCCTCGCCGGCCTGCTGCGGCTGCAGCATCACGACGTGCAGACGGCGGAAAACGGCGAGCAGGGGCTGGCGCTGGCGCGCGCCGGCGGCGCCGACATCGTCCTGCTCGACATCGGCCTGCCCGACATCGACGGCTACGAGGTCGCCCGCCGGCTCAGGGCCGATCCGCAAACCCGCCACCTCTGGCTACTGGCGGTGACGGGTTACGGCACCCAAGACGACCGCCGCCGCGCCCTGGCCGCGGGCTTCGACGAGCATCTGGCCAAGCCGGTCGAGCCCGACGAGCTCGAGGCGCTGCTGCAGCGCGCCGCCGCCCGCACCGCCCGCGCCGACGAGGGCGCGCGACCGGAACGGGCAGGCTGAGCCCGGGTCAGCCCTGCGCGGGCTTGCCGCCGCTGACCATCCACGAGGCGCCGAAGCGGTCGTCAAGCATGCCGAACGACTCGACCCAGAAGGTCGGGCCCATCGGCATGTTGACCTTGCCGCCCGCGGACAGCGCCGCGAACACCTTCTTCGCTTCGTCGACCGACGGGTACGAGAGAGCGATCGAGAAGCCGTGCATGCCCGCGTACTTGTCGCCCGCCATGGTGTCCGAGGCCATCAGGCGGCGCTCGCCGAGCGCCAGGCTGGCGTGCAGGATCCGGTCGGGCGAGCCGGGCGGCACGCCGGCCGTCGGCGGCGCCTCGGCCTGGGTCATCATCATCTCGAGCTTCCCGCCGAGCGCCTTCTCGTAGAAGCGCATCGCCTCGGCGCAGGTGCCGTCGAAGAACAAGTAGGGGTCGAGCTGGCTCATTTCGTCTCCTTGGCGGCCGACGTGCGCTGCATCGCCTCGAAGCCCTCGGCCGCCTTCTGCACGTCGGCAGGGAAGTCGGCCATCTCCTGGACCTGGCGGATCTCGATGATCTCGTTGGGCCCGCCCGGACAGCGCTTGGCCCACTCGATCGCTTCCTCCCGCGAGCGGACCTGGATCATCCAGTAGCCGCCCAGCACTTCCTTGGCCTCGGCGAACGGGCCGTCGGTGACCTTGGGCTTGCCGCCCTCGAAGCTGACCCGCGCGCCCATGGAGGGCGGATGCAGGCCGTCGAGGGCGAGCAGGACGCCGGCCTTCTGCAGTGCCTCGTTGTATTTCATCATCGCCTCGACCGCCTTGGCGTCGGGCACGGTTCCCGGGGCCGCGCTCTCGTAGCCCTTGGGGATCATCAGCATCATGAATCGCATCGTCGTCGCTCCTGGTGACAGTGGTAAGACCTCATGGCCTCATCACCACGACGCGCGGCCGGCGCCGGTTTCGACAACGGCGCCGGCCTTTTTTGTAACAGCGCTCAGACGGGCTGCTTGACGATGCGCAGGTAGGGCTTCGGCGCCTTCCAGCCGTCGGGATACTTCTGCTTCGCCTGCTCGTCGCTGACGCTGCCGGCGATGATCACGTCCTCGCCCTGCTTCCAGTTCACCGGCGTCGCCACCTGGTGCTTGGCGGTCAGCTGGATCGAATCGAGGACGCGCAGGACCTCGTCGAAGTTGCGGCCGGTGGTCATCGGGTAGGTCAGCGTCAGCTTGATCTTCTTGTCCGGGCCGATGACGAAGACCGAACGCACGGTGGCATTGTTCGCCGGGGTCCGGCCGTCGGAGGCGACCTCGTCGGCGGGCAGCATGTTGTAGAGCTTGGCGACCTTGAGCTCGGAGTCGCCGATCATGGGGTACTTGACCTTCGCACCCTGGGTCTCCTCGATGTCCTTGGACCAGGACTCGTGGCCGTCGACCGGGTCGGCGGAGAGGCCGATCAGCTTGGCATTCCGCTTGGTGAACTCGGGCTCGATCTTGGCCATGTAGCCGAGCTCGGTCGTGCACACCGGGGTGAAATCCTTCGGGTGCGAGAACAGGATCGCCCACTTGTCGCCGATCCAGTCGTGGAACCGGATCTTCCCTTGCGTGGTCTCGGCTTCGAAATCGGGCGCGGTGTCGTTGATGCGCAGTGACATAAGGCCTCCTCGGGGCTTTCGGTGGGGCGAGAAGTATGCCGCGCTATGCTTGTCCCCGAGAGGAGCGCGCCCCGGGGCGCGGCCGCCATGCTGATCAACTTCTTCTTCACCCTGCGCGCCGCCAAGCTGAAGGTCTCGGTCAAGGAATACCTGACCCTGCTGGAGGCGATCAAGTCGGGCGTGATCGACGACCCCGAGGGCGGCAGCCCCACCGTCGACAGCTTCTACTACCTGTCGCGCGCCGCCCTGGTGAAGGACGAGGCCCAGTTCGACAAGTTCGACCGCGCCTTCGCCGCCTACTTCAAGGGCGTCGAGCTGCTCGCCGACTTCACCCAGGAGATCCCGCTGGAGTGGCTGCAGAAGCGGCTCGAGCTCGAGCTCTCGGCCGAGGAGAAGGCGAAGATCGAGAAGATGGGCTGGGACGAGCTCATGGAGACGCTGAAGAAGCGTTTCGAGGAGCAGAAGAAGCGCCACGAGGGCGGCACGCGGATGATCGGCACGGGCGGCACCTCGCCGTTCGGCGCCTACGGCTACAACCCGCAGGGCATTCGCGTCGGCCAGGAGAAGGGCCGCAACAAGAGCGCGGTCAAGGTCTGGGACCAGCGCCAGTTCAAGGACTACGACGACAGCCTCGAGCTCGGCACGCGCAACATCAAGGTGGCGCTGAGAAGGCTGCGCCGCTTCGCCCGTGAAGGCGCCGAGGAGGAGCTCGACCTCGACGACACGATCCGGCAGACCGCGGCCAACGCCGGCTGGCTCGACATCAAGATGGTGCCCGAGCGGCACAACAAGGTGAAGGTGCTTCTGCTGATGGACGTGGGCGGGACGATGGACGAGCACATCCATCGCGTCGAGGAGCTGTTCTCGGCCGCCAAGACCGAGTTCAAGCACCTCGAGTTCTACTACTTCCACAACTGCGTCTACGACTTCATGTGGAAGAACAACCGGCGCCGCTACAGCGAGAAGTTCAGCACCTGGGACGTCATCAGGAAGTACAACAAGGACTACAAGCTGATCTTCGTCGGCGACGCGACGATGAGCCCGTACGAGATCCTGCAGCCCGGCGGCAGCGTCGAATACAACAACGAGGAACCGGGGGCGGAGTGGCTGCAGCGCCTCACCAACGCCTTCCCCAAATTCGCCTGGATCAACCCCGAGCCGCAAGGCGTCTGGGGTTACCGGCAGAGCATCTCGGTGATCCAGCAGATCATGAACCACCGCATGTTCCCGCTCACCTTGCCTGGGCTCGAAGGAGCCATGCGACTGCTCGTCAAATGACGATCGTCACAGCGCTGCCCAGGGCGCTGTGGATCGGGTTGCTGGGAGTGCTGCTCGGCGGCTGCTCCAGCCTGCCGTTCTTCAAGGACGACGCCGAGCCGACCGAGCCGCGCGAGCCGGAGATCGCGATCTACGAGTTCGAGGTCGACGCGCCTTCGGAGCGACTGCGCGACCTCCTGCTCGAGCACATGGACCTGGCACGCTTCCAGAAGGCGCCCAAGGCGGACGCCATCTCCGGCCCGGAGATCGACCGCCTCGCCATCGCCGCGCCGGCGCAGGCGCGCGTCCTGCTCGAGACCGAGGGCTACTTCGATGCCGACGTGAAGATCGAGCAGGCCCCGGGCGCCGCCGGTCTGCCGCACCTCAAGCTCACGGTCGTGCCCGGACCGCGGGTGCGGGTGCAGAGCGTCGCGCTCGACTCGGCCGCGCCGCTGGCGCCGCGCACGCCAACGCGTGAAGAGCCCTGGACCGACCGGATGGAAAAGCTGCGCAACAGCTGGCGGCTCAAGCCCGGCCAGGCCTTTCGCCAGGCCGACTGGAGCGGGGCCAAGAACGCGACCTTGGGCGAGCTGCGCGGCGACGGTTACCCGACGGCGGCCTGGCAGTCGACCCACGCCCGCATCGATGCCACCGAGCGGACCGCGGCGCTGGCGGCGACGCTGGCCCCCGGACCGCTGTTCCACTTCGGGTCGGTGCGGATCGACGGCATCCACCGCTACGACGAGATCGCGGTCCGGAACCTGGCGACCTTCCGCGCCGGCGACGTCTACAACGAAAAGCTGCTGCTGGACTACCAGGAGCGTCTCACCAAGATCGGCCTGTTCGAGGGCGCGTCGGTCGAGCTCGACGCGACCGGCTCGCCCGAGGCGGCGCCGGTGGTCGTCAAGGTGAAGGAGCAGTCGCAGCATCAGGCGACCTTCGGCATCGGCTACAGCGCCAACACCGGCGGCCGGGTCTCGCTCGAGCACTGGGACCGCAAGGTGTTCGGCTGGCCCTGGACCGCGCACACGACGCTGAACTACGGCGATGAGCTGAAATCGATCGGCACCGAATTCACCGCCTATCCCGACGCGAACCTGTGGCGCGACCTCGCCGCCGCCAACTACGAGCAGCTGAAGGCGGCGGACGAGATCCGCTACAGCTGGACGGCCCGGATCGGCCGCTCGAAGGACACCAACCGCTTCGAGCGCCTCTACTACCTCGAGGCCGTGCATGCCAAGGTGACGAGCGCGCAGCTCGCCAACTCGAGCGAGGCGATCACGGCGAACTACAACTGGCTCAAGCGCGACCTCGACAACATCCTCGCGCCGACCGAGGGCTATGCCTGGTCGCTGCAGGGCGGTGTCGGCTACGGCCGCGGCGTCGAGACCCGGACCGACACGGTCGGCGAGGAGCACAGCCGCGACCCCTTCATTCGGGCCTACACCCGCTACACCTGGTTCCGGCCGTTCGGCCGCTGGTTCGCCAACGCCCGGGTCGAAGCGGGCGAGGTGTTCGTGAACAACCGGATCTCGGTGCCCGACACGATCCTGTTCCGCGCCGGCGGCGACGGCTCGGTGCGCGGCTACGACTACCGCACCCTGGGCCCCAGCCGCAACGGCGCCGTCGTCGGCGGCCAGGTCCTGCTCACCGGCAGCGTCGAGCTCGAGCATCCGCTCAGCGCCAAGTTGCCGGCCCTACTCGGTGCGGTGTTCGTCGATGCCGGCAATGCCGCCGACCGCTGGGGCGAGATCCGCCCGGTGTTCGGCTACGGCGTCGGCGTGCACTACCGCAGCCCGATCGGACCGCTGCGCCTGGACGTCGCCTACGGCGAGGACGTGAAGGACTGGCGCGTGCACATCACCGTCGGCATCACCTTCTGACGCGCCTGAGCATGGCCGACGAAGAAGCCCCCATCGCCAGCCCGCCCGCCGGGCCGCCGCCGCGTCGCCGCCGGCGCTACGGCCGGTGGCTGGGGGGCGGCGCCGCGCTGCTGGTGCTGCTGGCGGCGATCGCTGTCGGCGTTCTCGTCTGGGCGCTGCGCACCGCCGCCGGCAGCGCCTGGGTCGTGACCCTGGCGCCACAGCTGAAGGTGGTCGCGCCGCGCGGCTCGCTGCTCGGCGACTTCTCGGCCGAGCGGATCGACATCACCCTGCCGGGCAGCAGCGGCGTGCTGCGCCTCGAAGCGCCGCGCTGGCAGGCCCTCGAAGCGAGCCGCGGCAGCGCCGGTCGCTGGCTGCGGCTGACGATCGCCAGCCTGCACGCCGACCGCGTCTCGCTCTTGCCCGGCGAGGCAGCACCGACGGAGCCCACGGCGGCGACGCCGCCGGAAACACTTCGCCTGCCGGTCGAGATCGACATCCGCGAAGCGAGCGTCGGCGAGCTGCGCATCGGCGCCGGCGACGACGCCTTCGCCCTGCGCGCCCTGCGCGGCCGCGTGCACCTCGGTGCCGAAGGCGGCGCGCTGCACCGCTTCGCCGCGCTCCAGGCGAGCCACGCGCGCGCCACCGCGTCCGGCGAGGCGACGGTCGGCGCCGACGCGCCGTTCGCGATCGATGCCAAGGTCAGCGCCGCCTCGGCCGGAACCACGCCGCCGTGGCAGGCGAGCGCGAGCGCCAGTGGCCCGCTGGCCACGCTGGCGGTCGCGGCGACCGCCCGGGTCGCCCCGGCGACGGCCCAGGCCGCGCAGTCGCTCGATGCGAAGGCGGTCGTGCAGCCGTTCGCGGCCTGGCCGCTCGGCGAGCTGCAGGCCTCGACCGAGGCGCTCGACCTCTCCGCCTTCGCCAGCGGTGCGCCGGCGACGAGCCTCAGCGGCCGGGCCACGGCGACGACCAGCGGCCTCGATCGACCGGCCCTGATCGCCCTCGATCTGCGCAATGCCCGCGCCGGCCGCTGGAACGAGGGCCTGCTGCCGGTGCAACGGCTGGCCGCCGAGCTGCGTGCCCGGCCGGACGATCCGGGGACGATCGAGGTGCAAGGCCTGACCGCCGAGCTCGGCTCGAGTCGGCTTGGCGGCGGCAGGATTGCGGGCGGCGGCCGCTGGACCGCGGATCGCTGGAACGTCGAGCTCGCGCTCGATCAGCTCAAGCCCTCGGCGCTCGACGCCCGCGCCCCCGAGACCACGGTCGACGGCAAGCTCGACGCCCTCGGCACCGGCTTCGCCGCAGGGACCGCGGCCGAGGCCGCGAAGGTCGAGCTGCGCGCCGACCTGGTCGGCCGCCTCGCTGATCGCCGCCTCCCCCGGAGCGCGCCGCAGACCGCGCGGATCCGCCTCGAGGCGAGCGGCGGCGCGCGCGAGATCCTGTTGCGCTCCGCCGAAGCCAGCCTCGGCGCGGCCCGCGCCACCCTCGCCGGCCGGCTGAGCCGGACCGGCGCCGATGCGCCCTGGCGTGCCTCGGGCAAGGCCTCGCTCGTCGAATTCGATCCGGCGCCGTGGTGGCCGGGCGCGACCGATTCGCTGCTCGCGCGCGGCGTCAATCGACTGAACATGAAGGGCGAGTTCGAGCTCGACCTGCCTTCCGCGAGCGCCGGGTCCGCGTTCCAGCTGCTCGCGGCGACGCGCGGCAAGGCCACTCTCGTTCTGGCCGAGAGCCTCCTCGCCGGCGTGCCGCTGCAGGGCGAGGCGAGCTACGCCAACAGCAACGGCGACGTCCGCTCGAGCCTCGAGCTGCTGGCTGCAGGCAACCGCCTCCACGCCCAGGGACAGCTCGCCGCCAAGCCGGCCCAGGACGCGTGGCAGGTGAGCATCGATGCGCGCCAGCTCGCCCGTCTCGCGCCGTGGCTGGAGACGCCGCGCAAGGGCGCGGCAAGCGCCCCGCCGACCGTGGCCGGCACGCTGACGGCGAGTGGTCGGATCGAAGGCCGCTGGCCCGACCTGCGCAGCGACGGCGAGCTGCAGGCCGCGGCGCTGCGTCTGGGCGCGCTGTCCGTGCGCCGCGGCGAAGGCCGATGGCGCCTCGGCAGCACCGCCGACGCCCCGATGAGCGGCACGCTCGCGCTCGACGGCGTCGACCTCGCCGGCCGGGCGGTCGAACGGGTGCGCGCCGAGCTGAGCGGCACGGCGCGGGCGCACAAGGCCGACCTGCGGATCGAATCGAATGCCCTGCCGCCCGAATGGATCGACACGATCGCGACCCAGCGCGCCGCCGCCGCGCCGCCGGCCGCTTCGCCGGCAAGCGCTGCGATCGGCGCGGCTGCGCCTCCGGCCGCACCGAACGGCAGCCGCAGCATCGTCGTCATGCGTCTCGAAGGCGGCCTGGTCGACGCCGGCGGCGAGCACGCCGCCGGCTGGAGCGGCACGGTGCACGAGCTGCTCGCGCAAAGCCTGGCGCCGCCCGCCCGCACCTGGCTGCGCGCTCAAGGGCTGCGCGGCAGCTACTTCTGGAGCGGCGGGCCGCAACGCGCCAGCCTCGAGCCGGGCAGCGCCGAGGCGCTCGGCGCCACGATGCGCTGGAGCAAGGCCGCCTGGCAGGCCGGCGACGGCCGCGGCGGCGGCGCCCGCGTCGATGCGTCCGCGACCATCGACCCGCTGCCGATCGCGCCGCTGCTGCGCGCCATCCAGCCCGATTTCGGCTGGGGCGGCGACCTCGCCCTCCAGGGCCGGCTCGAGGCGCATGGCGCCCCCTCGGTGCGGGTAGACGCGGTGGTCGAGCGCGCCAGCGGCGACCTCGATGTCACCGACGAATACGGCACCCAGCGGCTCGGCCTCACCGACCTGCGCCTCGGCATCGCCGCCGACGACGGCGTCTGGAGACTGACTGCAGCCCTGGCCGGCGAAAGCCTCGGCGTCGCTTCGGGCGCGGTCACCGCGCGAACCTCGCCGACCGCCGCCTGGCCCGAGGCCAGCACGCCGGTGGAAGGCGTGCTCGAGGTGCGCGTGGCCAACCTCGGCACCTGGGGCCGGTGGGTGCCGGCGGGCTGGCGCCTGACCGGCGAGATGCACGCGAGCGCGTCGATCGGCGGGCGCTTCGGCGCCCCGGAATACACCGGCCGCATCGAAGGCGCCCACCTCGGCGTGCGCAACTTCCTGCAGGGCGTGAACGTCAAGGACGGTAGCGTCGCCATCGCCTTGCAGGGCAGCAGCGCGCGGATCGAGAAGTTCACCGCCCGCGGCGGCAACGGCAGCGTCTCGCTCGAAGGCGAGGCGAGCTTCGACGAAGCCCCGGCGGCGCGGCTCAAGCTCGCCGCCGACCGCTTCGAGATTCTCGGTCGCGTCGACCGGCGCATCGTCACCAGCGGCAACGCCTCGCTCCGGCTCGACGCGACGACGCTCGCGCTCGAAGGCCGCTTCGGCGTCGACGAAGGACTGGTGGACTTCAGCCATTCGGATGCGCCCAGCCTCGGCGACGATGTCGAGGTGGTCCGCCGGCCGAGCGGAGCGCCGGCCGCGGCGACGGCAGCCGCGGGCGCGGCGTCCGCCACCGCGGCGACGTCGACGGCGGCGGCGCCGGTACCGGCCCTGCCGCCGAGCCGGCGCAAGGTCGATCTCGATCTTCGGGTGGCCATGGGCGAGAAGCTCCGGGTCCGCGGCCGCGGCCTCGATGCCGGTCTGCGCGGCGAGCTGCACATCACCTCGCCGAGCAGCCGGCTGAGCGTCGACGGCAGCCTGCGCGCGGTGAACGGCACCTACCAGGCCTACGGGCAGAAGCTCGCCATCGACCGCGGCGAGCTCACTTTCGTCGGGCCGATCGAGAACCCGCGTCTCGACATCGAGGCGACCCGGCCGAACCTCGACGTGCGGGTCGGCGTCCAGGTCGCCGGGCCGGCGCTCAGTCCCCGGGTCCGCCTGTTCTCCGAGCCCGACATGTCGGACATCGACAAGCTGAGCTGGCTGCTGCTCGGCCGGGCCAGCGAGACCACCGGCGGCGCCGATACGGCGCTACTGCAGCGAGCCGCGCTCGCCCTTCTCGCCGGCGAAGGCAAGGGCCCGACCGAACAGATCACCCAGGCGATCGGCCTCGACGAGATCTCGGTCCGGCAGCAGACCGAAGGCGACACCAAGGAGACGATCGTCAAGGTCGGCAAGCAGCTCTCGAAGGACTGGTACATCGGCTACGAGCGCGGCCTCAACGCCACCGCCGGCAGCTGGCAGCTGATCTACCGGCTGGCGCGGCAGCTCACGGTGCGGGCCCAGGCCGGCGGCGACAACTCGCTCGACCTGATCTGGACCCTGCGCTGGAAGTAGCGGCGCGCGCGAGTGCCTCGGCAGGGATCAGGGGGCCGCGTCCCAGTCGGCCTTCTCGATGTGGTTCTGCAGGAAGGCGTCGACCGCGGCGGCAGCGTCGAGCTGGGTCGGATCGAAGTCGAACTCGCCTTCGTGGGTCGCGCCGCCGTCGAACGAGGCGAAGAAGCGGATGGTGTTGCGGCCGACCTCGTAGTCGGCGACGTAGCGCACCGTTCGACCGCTCGTGCCCTGCGCATGCGTTCCCTCGACTCTCGCCATGCCGGCCTCGCTGCTTGGATCGATCGGCAAGTATGGTGCCGCCACTGGCGAATGCCGGTGCGCTCGTGAACAGGTTCACCGAATCGGCCGCTGCCGCCTGTCGGCCGGCCTCGCCCCACGAGCCCGGTGCCGGTCCTTTTGCCCTCTATAATCGGTGGGTCCATACGACGCTGTAAGTGTTTGATTTTTCAGTGAATAGCGCTGCGATCCGCGGCGCTGGCCCCTGGCAGCTCGGATGGTGGGCCGGATCCTGTTCCGGCAATCGGTGATGCAACGTCCCGCCGCGTCGGCAGGCCGCGTTCCCAAGTGACGCGGCGGCTTCGAGGCACGGGGCGGAAGAGCAAACAGACAAGAACCCAACAAAAGGTTTCCCGGCCGAAGACGAGAACCCCGCGAGGATCGACGCTCACGCGCCCCTCTCGGCCCACCGCGCTTCGGCTTAGCGTCCCAGTGATCGCCAGCGTGCTCCCAATCCGCTTTCCCCTCACTGCTTCGCGCGCGCCAACGCTGCCCGGGCCTGCGGTCTCGCGACCGCATCTCACACCCGCGTAGTCCAGGGCGATTCCTTCCGGTTTCTTCTCGGCGTTTTCTCGTGCATCGATTCGTCGCCAGCGGCCGGGCCGCGGCGGCTTGAGTTCGGCGCGGCCATTCAGGTGCCGCGCCGCGGAGGAGTGCACATGAAGAGAATGCTGATCAACGCGACGCAGCCGGAAGAGCGTCGCCTCGCGATCGTCGACGGCCAGAAGCTGATGGACTTCGAGACCGAGATCGAAGGTCGCGAGCAGAGGAAGGGCAACATCTACAAGGCGGTCGTGACGCGGGTCGAGCCCTCGCTCGAGGCCTGCTTCGTCGACTACGGCGAAGACCGCCACGGCTTCCTGCCGTTCAAGGAAATCTCGAAGAACTACTTCCGC
>DATCGH010000490.1:0-3673 GCA_036509055.1 Caldimonas sp. | reverse complement strand
CAGCTTGCATGCCGCCGAACTTGGCACGCCACTTGTAGAACGTCGCATCGCTGAACCCGTTCTGCCGGCACAGCTCCTTGACTGCCACGCCCGCCTCGGCTTGCCTCAAGAACCCGACGATCTGCTCGTCGGTGAACCTGCTCTTCTTCATGTCCGTTCCTTCCTCGGAAAACGGACTCTACTAACCTTGATCCGGTACGCCGGATGGGGGGCAGGTCACAAGCCCTGGCAGAACGCCAACGACGAGAGCTTCAACGGCATGCTCCGCCTATGGCCAGCAGGACATAGGCGGAACTATGTCCCGCGCCGAACTATGTCCCGCTGCGAGTTCGCCGCCTGAGCTTGCCGAGCACGTTCGCAAACAGCGCGGGACATAGCAATCCTCCTTGCCAGGCATTCCGCCTGCAAGGAGAGCATCTTGGAACCTACCCTCGAGGGCGCGATGGCGCTCGCTCGAGGTGCGACCGGCCCGCTGTCGCCGCACCTTGAAGCGTTCGTCACCTCATTGATCGATCAGCGTTACTCCGTTATCTGCGTGCGCGCCAAGTCCTGGCGCGCAGCAGCTTTCGATACTTGGCTCGCCGAGCAAGGCGTCGATCTCGCGGACCTCGGTGACGCGCACATAGACGAATTCCACCGCCGCGACTATCGACCGCGGAGCGACTGTCGAGCCCAGCCGCGCAAGCATGAGTCATTTGCGCTGGGCCAACTGCTGCAGTACTTGCGTGGACAAGGCCTGTGCGCCGCAGTCGACAGCATCAAGGTTCCTGCCGACGCGCTGGTGGCCAGCTTCGAGCAGTTCCTGCGGCGAGACCGAGGCCTGGCCGCCGGCTCGATCCGCGGCTACCGGACGAGCGCGCGCGACTTCTTGATCCATCGCTTCGGTAGTCAGAGCGTTGACCTCAGCGCGGTGAGTGCCACCGACATCGTCGGCTTCGTGCGGCAGCAGGCCCGGAGCCTGCGGCCACGTGGACTCAAGAACGTCATCACGGCGTTGCGCGCCTTCCTGCGTTTCGCGCGATATCGGGGCGAGATCGATGCCGCACTGATCGGCGCCGTGCCGGCGGTGGCGGCGTGGACCGCCACGCCGCTGTTGCCCAAGGCCATCTCGGCCGAACATGCACAGTGCGCTATCGCGAGCTGCGACCCGCGTACCGCGGTCGGCCGGCGCGACCGGGCGGTCTTGCTGCTGCTGTCGCGCCTGGGTTTGCGAGGCGGCGAGGTCGTCACGCTGCTGCTGGAGGACGTCGATTGGGACGCCAGCCGCCTGCGCGTGCGTGGCAAGAACAGTCACGAGTGCCTCATGCCACTGCCGGCCGATGTCGGTGAGGCCATCGCTGCCTACCTGCGGCATGGCCGGCCCGCGAGCGCCGACCGCCATCTGTTTCTGCGCTCACGCGCGCCGATCCAAGGATTGATGCACGGCTCCGACGCGGTCGGCTCGATCGTTCGCAACGCGCTGCAGCGCGCCGGCGTGGACGCGCCTCACAAGGGAGCGCATCAGTTCCGCCATGCCCTGGCCGTTCGCATGTTGCAAGGCGGCGCGTCACTGCCCGAGATCGGCGAGCTGCTGCGCCATCGCAGCCCGCTGTCGACATCGATCTACGCCAAGGTGGATGTCGCCGCTTTGCGCGCTTTGGCGCTGCCATGGCCGGGGAGCGCGTCATGAACAGGCTGCGCGAAGCGCTGCCCGAGTATCTCCAGCTTCGCCGCAGCCTGGGTTTCAAGCTGCACGACGCCGGCCTGCTGCTTCCGCGGTTCGTTGCCTTCCTCGAGGAACACCACGCCTCGCACATCACGACCGCGCTGGCGCTGGCGTGGGCGCAGCAGTCGGCATCGGTGCAACCTGCCGAGTGGGCGCGGCGGCTGGGCTGCGTTCGGGGCTTCGCCCGCTATCGCAGCGCCACCGATGCCTCGACGGAGGTTCCACCCCTTGGGCTCTTGCCCCACAGGTCGACCAGGGCCAGGCCGTATCTGTACTCGGACGAGGAAGTGCAACGGCTGCTGGATGCCGCCCTGAAGCTGCCCACCTCCTGGCATTCGACGCCGCTGCGACCGTGGGCGTTTCACTGCCTGTTCGGCTTGTTCAGCACGACCGGCTTGCGCCTCTCCGAGGCGCTGAACCTGCAAGTCTCCGACGTCGACCTCGACCAGGCGATGTTGACGATTCGCGGCGCCAAGCTGGGCAGGACCCGGCTCGTGCCGTTGCATGTCTCCACCGCCCATGTGCTGGCCGACTACCTGCGACGTCGTGACGAGTTCTTCGGTCGGCCGATCTCGCCCTACGTCTTCGTCTCGCGCACGGGCAACCGGCTCGACAAGGCCCACGTGCATCGGACCTTCTATGCGCTGTCGCGCAGCGTCGGTCTGCGCGGAGCGCACGCCAGTCATGGGCCCCGGCTTCACGACTTCCGGCATCGTTTCGCTGTTCGAGTACTCACGCAGTGGTACCAGGCGAGCGAGGATGCCGCACGTCTCTTGCCGGTGCTGTCGGCGTACCTTGGCCACGTGCGCGTGCAGGACACGTATTGGTATCTGAGCGCGTGGCCGGAGCTGATGACGCAGGCCATGTCTCGGCTGGAGCAGCGCTGGGGAGCGGCGCCATGACGCCCCGGGCCAGCTTTGCCGTGTTGCTGGAGCGCTTCTTCACTCAGCGTTTGATGCAGCAACGCCAGGCCAGCGCGCACACGATCGCCTCGTACCGCGACACGTTCAAGATGCTGCTGCAGTTCGTCCAGAGGCGACTGCGCAAGGCACCGTCGACGCTTGCCCTGGAGGACATCGACGCACCATTGGTGGCGGCGTTCCTCGATGACCTGGAGGCCGCGCGCGGCGTCACAGCGCGAACGCGCAACCTTCGGTTGACCGCGGTGCATTCCTTCTTCCGCTATGTTGCCTTCGAAGCGCCGACTCATGGGGCGCAGATCGGGCGCGTGCTGGCGATACCGGCGAAGAAGTTCGCGCGGCCATTGGTGCCCTTCCTGAGTCGAGCGGAGGTCGATGCACTGCTCGCGGCGCCGGACCAGCGAACGTGGTCAGGGCGGCGCGACCACGCGTTGATGCTGCTGGCGGTGCAGACAGGGCTGCGATTGTCAGAAGTGACCGGCCTTCGCTGCGACGACGTGAACCTGGGTACGGGCTCGCACGTTCGGGTGCTTGGCAAGGGGCGCAAGGAGCGGTGCACGCCGCTCAGCAAGGCCACACGCGCGGTCATGGCGGCGTGGCTGCGAGAACCCTCGCGGGCGCCCGGCCAGCCGGTGTTCCCCAACGCGCGCGGCGGTTCGCTGAGCTCTCATGGCGTGCAATACCTCTTGGCCAAGCATGTTGCGACGGCCAGCGTGCAATGCACATCACTCAGGCGCAAACGCGTTTCACCGCACGTCCTTCGCCATACGACGGCAATGGATCTGCTGCAAGCCGGTGTCGAGCAATCGGTCATCGCCCTGTGGCTCGGCCACGAGTCGATCGAGACGACACAGATCTACCTGGACGCAAACCTGGAGCTGAAGGAGAAGATGCTTGCCAAGACCACGCCACCCGGCGCCAAGCCCGGGCTATATCGACCCGATGACGCGCTGCTCGCGTTCCTCAGGGGCTTGTAGACACGGCGAACTATGTCCACGCCTGACTTGCTCGATTGCGTGGGGAATCAACCGCCGCAGCGGGACATAGT
>DATCGH010000489.1:0-2266 GCA_036509055.1 Caldimonas sp. | reverse complement strand
CAACGACCCGATCATCGTCATGGAAGACGCCGACCTCGAGGAGGCGGCGACGCTGGCCACCGCCGGCTCATACAAGAACTCGGGCCAGCGCTGCACGGCGATCAAGCGGATGCTGGTGCAGCGTTCGGTGGCCGACCGCTTCGTCGAGCTGCTGGTGGCCAAGACCAGAGCCTGGACCTGTGGCGACCCGACGGATGCCAAGCTCGACATGGGCACCGTGGTCGACGAGACCGCCGCCCGCTACTGCGAGGACAAGGTGAACGAGGCGGTGGCCCGGGGCGCCCGGCTGCTCGTCGGCAACGAGCGGCGCGGCGCGCTCTATTCGCCGACGGTCGTCGATCACGTCACCCAGGACATGCCGCTGGTGCTGCAGGAGACCTTCGGCCCGGTCTCGCCGGTGATCCGCTTCGACACCATCGACGACGCGATCCGGCTCTCCAACTCCACGGCCTTCGGTCTCTCGTCGGCGGTCTGCACCAACCGGCTCGACTACATCTCGCGCTTCGTCGCCGAGCTCGAGGTCGGCTCGGTCAACGTCCGCGAGGTGCCGGGCTACCGGCTCGAGCTCACGCCCTTCGGCGGCATCAAGGACTCGGGCCTCGGCTACAAGGAAGGCGTGCAGGAAGCCGTCAAGAGCTTCACCAACGTCAAGACCTACTCGCTGCCCTGGGTCTGAGCCGGGGCGACATCACGCCCGAGCCGATGCGCCTCTCGACCTTCGCCTTCCTCCACCCGATCGAGGAAGCGCAGCTGCAGGTCTTCCGCGACGCCCTGGCGGGCGTCGAGGTCCTGCAGCTCGATGGCGATGCCCTGCCGAAAGGGCTGGAGCGCGCCGAGGCAGCGGCGATCGCCTGGATCGGGCCGCCGATCGATGCCATCCTCGATGCCGGGCATCGATTGCAGTGGCTGCATCAGCGCGGCGCCGGCATCGACAGGATCTCGACGCCGAAGCTGGTCGCCAGCGACCGCCTGGTGCTCACCAACGGCAGCGGCAACCACGCGATCAACATCGCCGAGCACGTGCTCGGGCTGATGCTCGCCTTCGCGCGGCAGCTGCCGGCGCTGGTGCGAGCGCAGGACGAAAGGCGATGGCGGCCGCCGCCGGTCGAGACGCTGTTCGAGCTCTCGGGGCAGACGCTGGCCGTGGTCGGTGCCGGCGCCCTGGGCTGCGCCGTCGCCGAGCGGGCGACCGCGTTCGGCATGCGCGTGCTCGGCGTTCGCCGCTCGCTGGCCGGCGCGATGCCGCCCGGGTTCGTGTCGATGACCTCCATCGCCGCCATCGACAGCGTGCTGCGCGAGGCCGACCACGTCGTCATCACCCTGCCGCTCACGGCAGAGACGCGCGGCCTGTTCTCGACCGCGCGGCTGGCGGCGATGAAGCCGCGCGCGCACCTCTACAACGTCGGCCGCGGCGGCATCGTCGATCAGGCGGCCCTGCTCGCGGCACTGCGCTCCGGCCATCTCGCTGGCGCCGGCCTCGACGTCACCGACCCCGAGCCGCTGCCGGCCGACTCGCCACTCTGGCAGGAGCCGGGGGTGATCGTCACCGCCCATTCCTCCGGCCTCACGCCGCGCTCCTACGAGCGCTACCAGGCACTGCTGCTGGAGAACATCCGCCGCTTCCAGCGCGGCGAGGCGCTGCTCAACGTCGTCGACAAGCGGCTCGGCTACTGACGCGGCCGACGCGGGATCGTCACTTCTTCGCGGCGCTGGCCGGCGCAGCCGGCGGCAAGGGCACGGGCACCCGGTTCTTCACCGACGGAATCGACTGCAGGTAGGCGAAGATCGCCGCGAGGTCGGCGTCGTTGAAGTGCTTGTAGGCCGGGATCGGCATCGGCGGCAGGATCTCGCGGCCGACGCCGAGGTGCTTGCCGGTGCGCATGGTGTCGGCGAACTGCTTCGCGCTCCAGCCGCCGAGCCCGCTGCCGACGTCGGGCGTCAGGTTGGCGGTGAAGCTCACGCCCCAGGGCCCCGCCCAGGCGGTGTTGGTCGCCGCCACGACCGTCAGCCACGGCCCGGCCGGCAGCTTCGGCACCGGCGGCATCGTCAGCGCTTCGGGATGCCCCGAGAGGAGGCGCGTGACGTCGGGCTCGGGCCCGTTCTTGCCCATCTTCAAGGGCGTGTGGCAATCGCCGCAGCCGCCGGTGTCGACGAGGTAGCGGCCGCGCAGGATCCGATCGACCACCGGCGCCGGCGTCACCGCCTTGGCCGCGCCGCCCTCGGGGACGCGCTCGATCACTGGCGGCGGCAGCGGTGCCTTGGCAGG
>DATCGH010000488.1:0-11331 GCA_036509055.1 Caldimonas sp. | reverse complement strand
AGGCGCCGACGCGGAGGCACATGCCGCGAGGGCGGCGACGAGTCCCCAGCCTGCCACCTTCGGAAACCACCGGCGCATTCGCCACTCCCGGCCGAGCCCGTGGGCGGCCATCCGTCAAATCAGGCAAACGACGCGCCTCGGCAGCCGCCGCCGCTAGCCGGCGTGCACCCAGCCGTAGCGGGTATGGCTGGGCATCGCCCCGGCCTGCAGGTACTCGCGCCGCGCCAGCGCCAGCTTGTCGGCCGGCAGGCCCGGATATTCGAGCAGCGACTTCAGCGGCACCGAGATCCGGTTCTCGTAGTCGCGCGGCAGCGGCTTGTAGATGCCGCCGGCGGCATCGCCGGCGGCGAGCCCCTGGGCCGGGATCTTGTAGAGCCGCGCCGAGTTGAGGCCGAGGATCTTGCGCTTGGCGGTGAGCGTGAGCTCCGGGTAGCCGAAGCGGCGGCGCATCTCCTCGGGGATCTGGAAGCGCCACAGCGCCTCGATCTGCCACTGCGGCGAGCCGTTGAAGACGCAGTCGGAGCCGAACACGATCCGGTCCTCGCCGAAGTACTTCAGCAGCTGCCCGAACATGTGCGCGCACACCGTGGGCCAGGTGACGACGTTGTTGGCGAAGGTCGAGCCGATCTCGGCGTAGACGTTGGAAAGCTGGCCGCAGGTCTGGCCGAACTGCGTCAGCCACGGCAGGTTGGGCACGCCGTTGAGATAGTTGCGCTCGGCGAGGATGTCGTCGAGCACCGGCCGCGACCAGGCGAACGGCACCATCCCGCCCCAGCAGGCGTGATAGATGATGAAGTTGAAGTGCGGCCAGTCGCGCGAGGCCTTGGGGATGTCGATCGGGTTGCCCATCTCCGGCGTGTCGACGGGCGAGGGCGAGAAGCCCTTGTGGATGCAGATGTTGAAGAAGCCCGGGTGGCGCTCGAGCTGTTCCTTGTGCCGGGTGATCAGCTCGTAGGTCGGGTACACGACCTTCTCGTCGTCGAGCCGCCAGCGGCGCATCGGACTGGCCGGATCGTCGTCGGCCTTGGCGGCGAAGGCGATGTTGTAGCCCTTCCACGAGTCCGGATGGTTCTCCTGGATCTGCCGCTCCATGAATTCGAGGTTCGGCACCCCGGGGTAGAGCTGGCCGTGGGCGAGCATGCGCTGCGAGCCCGAGATGCGGTTGACGAAGTTGCGGATCGCCGCCGTCTGCCGGGCGGTGAGGTTCACCACCTGCTGCGACTCGGTGTAGTTCTGCGGCGGCCGCCCCTTCGGATCTCCGGGCGGGAAGACGCCGAGCGTGGCCGCGCTGAGCAGGCCGACCGTCACCTGGCTGTCGAAGTAGACGTCCTGGATGAAGCGGCTGAGGTGCAGCGATTCGCTGTTGATCGCTGCACCGGCGCGCTTCGGATCGAGCACCGACCAGGGTTGGCCGAGCTCGTCGACCTCGCCTTCCTTCTGGAACGGGTTCTTCTTGAAGTTGGAGCCCGCCACCGCCGACGGGCCCTGCACGAAGGCAAGGAACACGTGCGGCCCGTTCATGCTCGAGCGCACCATGTGCAGCTGGTCGTCGAACACGAACAGATCCGACGGCGGCGCGTTCGGCAGCGCCGCGTCGGGCTGGTACAGCTCCTCGCGGTCGACGCTGAAGAACTGGCCGTAGACCTCGTTCATCGCCAGGAAGCTCGCGGCCACGCCGCCGGCACCGGCCAGGAAGCGGCGCCGGCCGAGGCCCAGGCGCCGGCCGGCGGCATCGGCGAGGCCGGCGATGCGCTGCTCGACCCGGCGCTGCTCGGCGGTCTGCGGGATCGGCATGTGCTCGCCGTTCGAGATCATCCGCGTCGGCACCGGCGAATGCAGCTCGTCCAGCTCGTCGGCGCGGGCCAGCTTCTCGAGCTGCGCGTCGCTCAGCCAGACGTCCTCTTCCCGGTCTCCTCGTGTCGTCATCGGTGTCTCCTACAGGATGCGGTGTCGTCGTCGCCTCAATCGGCGTAGGCGCCGGCCTTGCGGATCATCGGCCCGTAGCGGTCGGTCTCGGCCTGCAGCCAGCTGCGCAGCCCTTCGCTCGTGAGCTTGGCGTCGGGCACGAGCTCGGCGCCGAGCTCGGTCATGCGCTGCGCGAACGCCGGGTCTTTCAGCGCGGCGCGAACCGCGGCCTGCACCTTCTCGATCACCGGCGCCGGCGTTCCCTTGGGCAGGTAGATGCCGTGCCACACCACGACCTGGAAGCCTTTCAATCCCTGCTCGTCCAGCGTCGGCACCTGGGGCAGGGCGTTGATGCGACTCGAGGTCGTCACGCCGTAGAGCTTGACGCTGTTGGCCTTGATGTGCGGGATGGTCTGCGTCGTCTGGTCGCAGAGCAGGTCGACCTGGCCGCCGAGCAGCGCGTTGAGCGCCGGCGCCGTGCCCTGGTAAGGGACGGTCTGCAGCTCAACGCCGACCGCCTGGCGGAGCACCATGCCGCAGAGGTGCGACACCGCCCCCAGCCCGGCGTGCGCCAGGTTGAGCTTGTCGGCGTTCGCCTTGAGATAGGGGATCAGCTCGCCCAGGTTGTTCGGCGGCAGGTCCTTGCGGCCGAGCAGGGTCATCGGCACGTCGACCACCTGGCTGACGTATTCGAAGTCGGTCAGGGGATTGAACGGCAGCTTGCGATACAGCGCCGGCGCCGTCGCCATGCCGTTGTGGTGGATCAGGAGCGTGTAGCCGTCCGGCGCCGCCTTGGCGACATAGTTGGCCGCCAGCGTGCCGCCGGCGCCGAGCTTGTTCTCGATCACCACCGATTGGCCGAGCGTGCGCGTCATCGCCTGGCCGAGCGAGCGGGCCACCACGTCGGTCGGCCCGCCGGCGGCGAACGGCACGACCAGCGTCACCGGCCGGTTCGGGTAGGCCTGCGCCAGCAGGCTGCCGCTCGCCAGGGCCAGGGAGGCAGCGAGGATGTAGCGGATGGGCTTCACGGCTTGGGTCTCCTTCGTTCTACTTCGTTCTGGATGCGGCACCGCCGGAGGTGCCCTTGCAGTATGGCGAAAGCAGGGGCGGCCGTCGATTGGCGGCGGCACGCGTCGCGGCGGCCGTCCGGCCGTTTGCGCTGCGTCAAGGGCGGCCGACGCCATCGCCCCTACGCTTGCTTCATCTCTCGTGCAGGAAAGCACCATGTACAAGCTGAATGTCGGAAACCTCGATCGGGCGCTGCGCATGCTGCTGGGCTTCGCCCTCATCGTCCTGGCCGCCAGCGGCGTGATCGGCTGGTGGGGTTACATCGGTATCGTCTTCGTCATTACGGGCGTGATCGCCCTGTGCCCGCTGTATTCGTTGCTGGGCTGGGGCACGACCTCGCGCTGAGGGCGAATCGACTCCTTCCGCTCCGCCATGGACCTGCTGCTCGACATCCTGGCCTGGCTCGGCGTCGTCGCTGTCGGCCTGGCGGTCGCGGGCCTGCTTCTCGTCGGCGTGCTGGCGTGGCTTCTCAACCTGCCCATCGACGACGACGAGCCGCACCGGGGCGCGAGGCGATGCTGATACGCTAGGGCTTTGTCTCACGGCCGCGCTCGCGGCCGGCCAGCTGCCCCGGTGAGCTCCGCAGTCCACATCGCAGTCCTCGACGACGACGCAGAGATCACCCGTCTGCTTTCGGGTTACCTGCAGAACCAGGGCTATCGGGTCTCCGAGACGCACGCCGGGCCGGCGCTGCTGCGCCTCATGGCGGCCGATCCGCCCGACCTGGTCCTGCTCGATCTCGGCCTGCCCGGCGAGGACGGTTTCTCGATCGCCCGGCAGCTGCGCGAGCACTGGCGCTGCGGCCTCGTCATCATCACCGGGCGGGGCGATGCGGTCGACAAGGTCGTCGGCCTGGAAGTCGGCGCCGACGACTATGTCACCAAGCCCTTCGATCTGCGCGAGCTGCTGGCGCGGATCAAGGCGGTGCTGCGCCGGACGCTGGCCGCTCCGGCCCCGGCCGGCGCGGCCGCTATGGAGGCGGCGCCCCGGCGCTATCGCTTCGCCGACTGGGAGCTCGACCTGGCCGCGCGCCGGCTGCTCGATCCCGGCGGGCGGGAGGTGGCGCTCACCGGCGGGGAGTTCGACCTCCTTTCCGTCTTCCTCGCCCATCCCGGACGCGTCCTGTCCCGCGATTTCCTGCTCGAGCAGACCCGTCGGCGCGAGGCCGCGCCTTTCGACCGGACCATCGACGTCCAGGTCGGGCGGCTGCGCAAGAAGCTCGAGGTGGACGTCGACGATCCGCGGATCATCAAGTCGGTCCGCAGTGCCGGCTACATCCTGGTGCCGCCGGTAAGCGGCCGCTGAGCGGCAGGCATGCGGCCCGCCGGATCGCCCGCCTCGCCGCCGGCCTTCGCCGTGGGCACGAAGGGCATCGACGCCGTCTTCCGCACGCTCTTCAATGCTTATCCCGATGCCCTGGTCGTCGCCGATGTCGCCGGCCGGATCGTCCTCGCCAACCCCTCGGCCGGCCGGCTGCTCGGCTATTCGGTCGAGGAGCTCACCGGCATGGGCATCGACGAGCTCGTCCCGGACAGCATCCGGCCGCGCCACGCCGAATACCGCCACGCCTTCGGGCGCGAGCCGCGGGCCCGGCCGATGGGCAAGCAGACCGATCTGGTGGCGCGGCGCAAGGACGGCAGCGAGGTGGTCGTCGAGATCGCCCTCAGCCCGCTCCAGGACCATGGCCATCCGCTGGTCGTCGCCGCGATCCGCGACATCGGCGCCTATCCGCGGATGAAGCAGGCGCTGCTTCGGGCCCACTACAGCGAGCTCCTCGCCCGGGTCGGTCGCCTGGCGGTCGATACCCGCGATCCCCAGGTGCTGCTCGATCGCGTGCCCGCCGCCGCCTCGGAGGCCCTGCAGGTCGAAATGGCGATGGTCTATCTGCTCGAGCCGAGCCTGCTCGAGCTGCGCATCGCCGGCGGCGTCGGCGCGATGCCGGGCGAGGCGGTCGGCCGGCGCGTCGCCAACCGCCCGGACACCTCGCTCGGCTTCGTTCTCGCCCAGGGCCGGCCGGTCGTCGTCGCCGACTATCGGCGCGAGACCCGGTTCAGCGTCCCTTCGGAGTACCTGAAGGCCGGGCTGACGAGCGCGGTCGGGGTGCCGCTTTCGGACCGCGGCCGCACGATCGGCGTTTTCGTCGTCCGCTCGCGGGTGGCGCGCAGCTTCGGCGAGGACGAGGTGCGCTTTCTCGAGTCGCTCGCCAACCTGCTGGGAAGCGCGCTGCAGAGGGCGCAGTCGGAGGAAGCGCTCAATCATGCGTCGCGGCTCGAGAGCGTCGGCCAGCTCACCGGCGGCATCGCTCACGACTTCAACAACCTGCTGACGGTGATCCAGGGCAACCTGCAGGTGCTCGCCGAGCTGCCGCCCGATGCCGACCCGCTGCTGCGCCGGCAGCTCGTCGATTCCGCCTTCCGCGCCTCGCGCCGGGGTGCCGAGCTCACCGGCAAGCTGCTGGCGTTTTCCCGTCGCCAGGTGCTGCAGCCGGTCGACGTGGATGCCGTCGCGATGCTGCATTCGCTCGCCGACATGCTGCGGCGAACGCTCGACCAGCGGATCCGCATCGAGGTCGAGATCCCGCCCGGTGGCGTCGCGGTGCGCGCCGACCCGGGTCAGCTCGAGTCGGCCCTGCTCAACATCGCGATCAATGCGCGCGACGCCATGCCGGGCGGCGGCACGCTGCGCTTTCGCGGCGAGTTCTGCGCCATCCTGCCGGAGACGGTCGCTGCCGAAGTGGGCGCGGAGACGCCGGCCGACCGCTTCGTCGCGATCTCGATCGAGGACAGCGGCACCGGCATGACCAGCGAGGCGAGGGAGCGGGCGTTCGAGCCCTTCTTCACCACCAAGGAGGCGGGCCGGGGCACCGGCCTGGGGCTCAGCACCGTGTACGGGTTCGCCCGTCAGTCCCGAGGCGCGGTGACGCTCGAAAGCACGCTCGGCCGCGGCACCATCGTCACGCTCTATCTGCCTCGGCCGCCCTCCGAGCGGGCGGCGCCGCCACCCGAGGCCGAGTCCGACTGCACGGTGCCGCCCGGCCTCGTGGTGCTGCTGGTCGAGGACGATGCCGAGGTGCGCAGGGTGATGCGGCGCTTTCTCGAGACCCTCGGCTGCGAGGTGAACGAGGCGGCGAGCGGCGAGCAGGCGGTGCTGCTGCTCGATGTCGGCCGTCGCTTCGACCTGCTCCTGACCGACATCGCCCTCGGCTCGGGAATGCGCGGCACCGAGCTCGCGGCCCGGGCGCAGGCGAGCTCGCCCGAGCTGGCCATCGTCCTCATGTCGGGCTACTCGGCCGAGCTCCTGGACGCGGACCGCGACTCGCCCCAGACCTGGGAGCTGCTGCGCAAGCCCTGCACCCGCGAGGAGCTGGCGCTCGCGATCTCCCGGGTGACGAGCGCGGCCTGAGGCCGCCGGCGCGCCGCCTTATTGCAGCGTGGCCGTGCCCGGCTCGAGGCAGCGCTGGACGAAGCCCGACAGGGCGGCGACGTCGGCGATGCGGATGTCGCGCCGCCCCTTCTCGGAGAAGGCGATGACGTTGCTGCGGGCCAGCTTCGACAAGGCACGGCTCACCGTCTCGAGCGTCATCCCGAGGTAGTTGCCGATCTCGGCGCGGGTCATGCGCAGCGTGATCTGGTCGCAGCGCAGGCCGCTCTTGGCGAGCGAGTCCGCCCAGGAGCGCAGGAACTCGGCGACGCGGGCGGCCGCGGGCAGGGTGCACACCGACATCAGCGAGTCGCGGTCGCGGCCGATCTCGCGGCTCATCGCCTCGTGCAGCATGGTCAGGAGGGCCGGGCAGGCGATGCTGGCCGACAGCAACTGGTCGTAGCGGATCGCCAGCACCTCGCCGGTGTCCATCGCCACCGCGTCGCAGGAGTACGAGCCGGCGGCGATGCCGTCGAAGCCCAGCCAGTCGCCGCGGAACTTGAGGCTCACGACCTGCTCGCGGCCGTCGGCGGCGAGGTTCACCAGCTTGAAGAAGCCGGAGGTCAGCACGTACAGGGTGTCGAACCGGTCGCCGGCGGCGAAGACGACGTCGCCGGCATGGACGACGCGCCGGCGCGGCGCGAGCCGCTCGGTCAGCAGGCGCAGGTTGTCGGCGACCCGCCGGCTGGCCCGATCGTCTTCCTGCCGGTCGTCGCTGCGCAGCGAGGAGAGGGCGGCAGCCGCGAGCTGCGGCGGGCTGGCTTCGTTGCGGAGTGTCTCGAGCATGTCCGGCTCCCTGTCGTTGGCGAATGTCGGTATGCGGCCATGCTAGGAAGGCAGCGACAACGCCATGCCAACGCAAGGCATCGCTCGGTCGCACTGTGTAAACGGTATGTGACAACGGCGTCGCAGTCGGCATCGCACGTGCGCGGGGTTGACGGATGTCAAGATCGTCGTGAGGGGCGTGGCTAGCCTTGTCCGACCGTGCTCATGTCCGATCCCTCCGCCTCGCCGATCCTCAGCAGCCTGCCCGCGGGGGCGAGTCTCGGCCGCCTCTCGCCCGGCGACCTGGCGCTGGTGCTCGCCAACGCCCGCCTGCTCGAGCGCAGCACCAGCCCGCTCGAGCGGCAGAGCCTGCTGCGCGGCAAGAACCTGGCGCTGATCTGCGCCTCGGCGAACGACGCCGAGGCGCAGGTCTTCCAGCAGGCGGCGCTGGACCTCGGCGCGCATGTCGCCCACATCCGGCCCGACCTGTCGGAGCCGAGCACCTCAGCGGTCTTCAAGCACACCGCGCGGATGCTCGGCCGCCTCTACCAGGCGGTCGAATGCCAGGGCTTGCAGCCGGCGGTCGTCGCCGAGGTCGGTCGGGAGGCCGGCATTCCGGTGTACGACGCCCTCGCGAGCCGCGGCCATCCCCTCGCCCATCTGGCGCGTTTCCTCGACGGCGGCGAGGAGGACGAGCGGAACCGTCGCCTCGTCGTCCAGGCCGTGCTGGTGAGCACGGTCGGCTGAGGAGCCCGTCGCGGCCGGCCAAGCATTCACCCCAGGAGCCTTCATGCAAGCCCTTCCCTTCTCCCGCCAGACCCTGTCCGGCGTCCTGGCGCTGGCCTGTACCGCCGCGGTCGTGCTGGCGACGGCGCTCGACGCCGAAGCCAAGCTCGGTCCCGCCGGCCCGGCGGCGACGCCGCAGCACGCGCGGCCGGCCGTCGTTCCGGGCGACCCGTCACCGCACTGAGGAGCCTTTCGATGCGACCCCACTCCACCGTCCAGATCATCCGCAGCGAGCACAGCACCCTCTCCGCCGTGCTCCGCTCGATCGGCCTCTTGCTCACCGAGAGCCGCCGCCACGGCATCGAGCCCGACTTCAAGGTGCTGCGGGCGATGCTCTTCTACATCGACGAGTTTCCCGAGAAGGTGCATCACACCAAGGAAAGCGCCCTGTTCTTCCCGCTGCTGCGCCAGCGCAGCTCGGCGCTGGCGGCGGTGCTCGACCGGCTCGACCGCGATCACGAGGCGAGCCATCGCGCCGTGCTCGACCTGCAGCACGACGTGCTCGCGCTGGAAATGATGAGCGAGGCGCCGCTGGCGAAATCCCGACAGGCCGAATTCGAGACACGGATGCACGCCTACATCGCCTCCTACCTGGACCACATGCGGGTCGAGGAGGTCGAGGTCTTGCCGCTGGCGGAAAGCGTCCTGACCGAGGCCGACTGGTCGGCGCTCGACGAGGCCTTCATGCAGAACCGCGACCCGCTCACCCATCGGCAGGGGGACGATTCGTTCCGGCCGCTCTTCAAGCGCATCCTGATGACGCTGCCGGCGCCGCTCGGACTGGGCTCGGCGATGGAGGCGTTGCGGGTCTCGCATCCGCGAGAGTAGAACCTGCCGAGAGGCCCTGGATCGATCGCCGCTTCAGGCCAGGCCGCAGAGCGCGGCGCCGAGGCCGTGCCAGAGCGCGAATCCGGAGGAGGCCGCGAGCAGCGCGCCGGCACACCGTACCGACAGCGCGGCGAAGCGACGCCCGTCGTCGGTCCTGCGCAGGCCGGACCAGAGGCCCTGGGCGAGCCAGAGGCCGAGGGTCGAGGCCAGCGCGAAGCTCGCCATCACCGCTGCGCCCGGCAGCGCGCCGGAGGCGAGGGCGGCGACGAGCAGCGCCGATTGCAGCAGGCCGCAGGGCATGGCCGTCCAGCAGACGCCGACGAGCCCGGCGCGGGCCGGGGCCGGCAGCGTGCGGAAGAGGCGCACCGGCTGGCTGCCGGCGAGGCGCGCGAATTGCGGTGGCGGAGAGGAAAGCCAGCTTGGCGCGCGTCCGGTGCGCAGCAGCCAGAGGCCGAGGACGATGGCGGCGACGTGCACCATGCCCCAGAGCGGCCGCAGCATCGGCGCGGCCGGCGCGAAGCTGGCGAGCGTCGCCACGCTGGTCGCCGCGAGCGCGCCGCCGGCAGCGTAGCCGGCGATGCGGCCGGCGTGCAGCGCCAGCATCCGCTGCGACAGGGGGCCGTCGCGACCGGCGACCGCGCTGCAGGCCGCGCCGCACATGGCGGCGCAGTGCGGCCCGCCCGCCAGCCCCATCAGCAGCGCCGCGATGACGAGGGCGCTGTCCATCAGCGCGGCCAGTAGCCCCGCTTGTTCACCTCGTCTTCGGGGACCGCGAGCAGGGCGGTCAGCGCGCCGGCGAAGGCGATGCAGAACCAGTAGATGAACAGGGTGACCGAATAGATCGCCACCGGCGGCCAGTCGATCTGCGGCCCGCCGAACCAGCGCAGGTCGGCCGGATCGACGACCGCGAAGGTCAGCGTCTCCAGCACCCCGGCGACGAGGAAGGCCGGCCAGAGAATGATCAGGGCCTGGCGCTTCATCGCACGGCGCCGGGCTGCGGCGGCGTCGCCGCGTGGTTGCGGGCCTGCAATGCGGGCGCGGTCGCGCCGGCCAGCGGCGCGGTGCCGGGTACCGGCGCCTCGACCACGACGGCATCGGCATGGCGATAGGCGATCGCCATCGTCACGAAGCCTGCGGCGACGACGAGCGCCGGCCCGGACACGACCAGCCAGACCATGCCGAAGCGCCACCAGGGGAGCGGACGCTTCGGGTCGACCTGTCCGGCCGGTGCGGGCGAGAGATGCGGTGATGTGGACATGGCGGCGACTTTCAACGCGGGACGACGAAGGTGGACTTCTCGAGGCGCTCGGCCAGCGGCCGGGCGTCGGCGGAGGGTTCGCCCGCCTGTGGCGGCGCGAGCAGGCTGAAGCGCAAGCGCATCGGATGTGCGCCCGGCCCGAGCGTGCGGGCGGTGCCCGGCGGCAATTGCACCGCGAGCGGCACCCAGCGCGCTTCGGTCGGGTCGAGCACGACCTCGGGGCTGTCGGCGAGGGTCGCACCCTCCAGCCCCTCGACGGCGATCCGGAAGCGCTGCTTCTCCTCGGTGCCGTTCATCAGCTGCACCCGGTAGACGTTCTCGATGCGGCCACCGGCGACCAGGCGGGCGAGCGTGCCGCGGTCGCGGACGATGTCGGCCTTAAACGGTGCCCGGAGGGCGATGGTCGCGACGAAGCCGGCGGCCACGGCGGCGAGGATCAGGGCGTAGACGAGGATGCGCGGCCGGGCGACGCGGCGCCACATCTCGCGCCGGGTCCAGCGCTTCTCCATGCCGTTCTGGGTGGCGTAGCGGATCAGGCCCTTGGGCGAGCCCATCTTGTCCATCACCTCGTCGCAGGCGTCGATGCAGGCGGCACAGCCGATGCACTCGTACTGCAGGCCCTTCCTGATGTCGATGCCGGTCGGGCAGACCTGGACGCAGAGGGTGCAGTCGATGCAGTCGCCCTTGCCGACGCTCGCCGGGTCGACGCCGCGGCGGCGCGATCCGCGCGGCTCGCCGCGCAACTCGTCGTAGCTGATGATCAGCGTGTCGCGATCGAACATCGCGCTCTGGAAGCGCGCGTAGGGGCACATGTACTTGCAGACCTGCTCGCGCATGTAGCCGGCGTTGCCGTAGGTCGCCAGGCCGTAGAACAGGATCCAGAAAGTCTCCCAGGGGCCGACGCCCAGGCTCGCCACTTCGGCGGCGAGCACCTTCGCCGGCGTGAAGTAGGCGACGAAGGTGAAGCCGGTCCACAGGCCGATCGCCAGCCAGACCAGCTGCTTGCCGCCGCGCTTGAGGACCTTGGTTGCGGACCACGGCGCCCGGTCGAGCTTGATCCGCGCCTGCCGGTCGCCCTCGAAGCGATGCTCCACCCACATGAAGATCTCGGTGTAGACGGTCTGCGGGCAGGCGTAGCCGCACCACAGGCGCCCGGCCACGGCGGTGAAGAGGAACAGGCCCAGGGCCGAGATGATCAGGAGGCCGGCGAGGAAGATCACGTCCTGCGGATGGAGGACGACGTCGAAGATGTAGAAGCGCCGCGCCGTCAGGTCGAGCAGCACCGCCTGGCGGCCGTTCCA
>DATCGH010000487.1:0-3065 GCA_036509055.1 Caldimonas sp. | reverse complement strand
CTGATTGGGGGGCAAATTTGCTTGAATTTCCGTAGAAATTCCGTACTGAGCAATTGACCCAGTGGATGCCCTCCATCTAAGTCATGGACGTACAACAAAAAAAGTGGTGCGCCCGGCAGGTATCGAACCTGCAACCCCTGCCTTCGGAGGGCAGTACTCTATCCATTGAGCTACGGGCGCAGCGGGGCTTGATTCTACCCACCCGCCTCGCCCGGGCCCTGCTGCCCGGGCAGTGCCCGCTGCACCCGGCCCTATAATTTCGGGTTCGGCGCGAATCGCTTTTCTGCGCGGCGCATGCCGCTTCTTCGCGTCGCCCGACAGCTCCGAGGACTCGATGACCGCAGCGCACGAAACGAACGAGATCGACGGCCCGCACGAAGGCCCCATCAAGACTCCCAAGCAGCTCATCCTCGCGGTTCTCTACGCTTTCGTGGTGCCGGTCTTCGGCATCATCCTTCTCGTCATGTACGTGACGACCGAGACCCGGCCGTCGGCGGGCAGCGACGCGCGCGCGCCCAAGAGCATCGCCGAGCGGATCCGCCCGGTCGGCACGGTCGAGATCAAGGACGCCAGCGACGCCGCCTCGATGAAGACCGGCGAGCAGGTCTACGCTGCCCAGTGCACGGCCTGCCATGCGACGGGCGCGCTCAATGCGCCCAAGCTCGCGGACGCCGCCGCCTGGGGTCCGCGCATCGCGGCGGGCTTCAACGCGCTGCTCCACTCGGCAATCGCCGGCAAGGGCCAGATGCCGGCGCAGGGCGGCGGTGACTTCAGCGAGTTCGAGATCGGCCGGGCGGTGGTCTACATGGCCAACCAGGGCGGCGCCAAGTTCCCCGAGCCGGCGGCGCCTGCCGCCGGTGCTTCCGCGCCGGCAGCAACGACGGCCGCGGCCAGCCCCGCCGCGCCGGCGACGACGGTCGCTGCCGCTCCGGCCGCTCCGGCCAAGGAAGCAGTTCCCGCTGCCGCACCGGCCGCGCCGGCGGTCGCCGATGCCGGCGCCATGCCCGCCCTCTACACCCAGTCCTGCACCGTATGCCACGCCCAAGGCGTGGCCGGCGCGCCGAAGATCGGCGACAAGGCGGCGTGGGCGCCGCGCCTCGCCCAGGGCGTCGACGGCCTGGTGGCCAGCGTCGTCAAGGGCAAGGGCGCGATGCCACCGCGCGGCGGCACGACCGCCAGCGATGCCGAGATCAAGACGGTCGTTTCCTGGATGGCCGGTCAGGCCAAGTAGCCGGCTTCGGCACCCCGAATCAGCCGGCCTCGCGCCGGCTTTTTTCTTTCCTGGCCGACTGCGTCTCAGGCTGGAGACGCTGGCTCCGGGGCACGCAGGCGATAGCCGAAGCGCCCCGGCAGCTCGGCGAAGGCGACCGGCTCGGGTGCCCAGTGGCCACGCTCGACCGCGTCGGCCGCGGCCTCCATGTCCAGCGTGTGGACGATGCCGTAGCCGGCGTCGGTGTCGAGGAACAGGCGCCCTTGCTCGTCGACCTGGGCCGAGCGGAAGCGAGCCGCGCCGCCGACATGGCTGGCGATCGAGGGCGTTTCGCCGGCCGCTGCGGCAAGCCGCCATACGTACGGCGCCGCCTCGAGCTCGACGTAGACGCGCTGCGGCCCGTTCTGGAAGAACCAGGCGCCGGATTCGTCGGCAGCGTAGTTGCGGCCGATGAACTCGCGCAGCTTCTCATGGTCGATCCGGCTGCCCTTCACCGTGGGAAAGGGCCCGGCGCGCTGGATGCGATCGTCGCGCATGTACCAGTCGCCGCGCGCATCGAGCGCGAGCCAGCCGTAACAGTGCGGCACGTTCGGCCACTTCTTCAGGGCCGCGGCGACGATCGGGTCCATGGGCGGATTGTCTGCCGCTCGGGCAGCGACTAGCGATGCCGGTCGAGCCACCCCACGACCTTCTCGGGCAAGACGCCGAGATCGCCGGGCCAGCCGCCGCTGGCGAAGCCGACGTGGCCGCCGTGCTCCGGCTGCCAAAGGGTGACGTGGCTGCCGACCTGGCCCGGGCGCGGCAGCGCCGAGCCGGGCAGGAACGGGTCGTTGCGGGCGTTGAGCACCAGCGCCGGAAGGCGGATCGCGCCCAGCCGCGGCTTGGCCGAGCCGCGGGCGTAGTAGTCGGCGGCGTCGCGAAAGCCGTGCAGCGGCGCGGTGAAGACGTCGTCGAAGGCGCGCAGGTCGCGCGCCTGCTTCAGCCGCTCGGCGTCGAACAGGCCCGGATGCTGCGCCAGCTTCCTCAGCGCCTTGGGCTTCATCGAGCGCAGGAACATGCGGGTGTAGGTATGCAGGCCGAAGCCGCGGCCGATCGCGGTGGCCCCGGCATCGAGGTCGAGCGGCGCCGAGATCGCGGCGATGGCGCGGATCTGCTCGAGCGCGCTCGCCCCCGACTCCTCGGCATAGCGCAGCAGCGCGTTGCCACCGAGCGAAACGCCGACGGCGACGATCGGTCCGCGATGCAGGGCGCGAAAGCGCCCGAGCAGCCAGCCCACCTCTTCCCAGTCGCCCGAGTGGTAGGCGCGCGGCGCCAGATTGAGCTCGCCCGAGCAGCCGCGAAAGTGCGGCACCGCGAAGCGCCAGCCGCGGGCCTGCGCATCCGCGGCGAAGGCTTCGGCGTAGTGACTCGACGAGGAACCTTCGAGACCATGGAACAGAACGAGCAGGGTGGTGCCGGCGTCGCGGCCGAGCCAGTCGACGTCGACGAAGTCGCCATCCGGCGTCGGCCAGCGCTCGCGCTCGAACCTCGGCCGCTCGCCGGCATAGCGGCGGCTGAAGAACACCGGCCAGATCGTCTGCACATGACCACCCGGCAGCCAGCGCGGTGCGCGAAAGTCATGCATCGTGTGCGAGTGGCAACCGACGAGCCCGCGGGCTCAGTGAAGAATGGCGACGGTCTCGGCGATCTCCGGCACCTCGCTCGCCGTGCCCGGGCTGGCGTGATGCGCCACCAGCCGCCAGCCGCGCGTCGCCTTGACATAGACGTTGGTGGCGACGACGTAGGCGAAGGCCTCGCCCTCGGGGCCGAAGACGCGCACCCGCTCGAGCACGCTGTGTACCGCGGTCAAATGGGT
>DATCGH010000486.1:0-4672 GCA_036509055.1 Caldimonas sp. | reverse complement strand
TCGCTGCCGTCGTATTCGAGGCCGAGCGGCTCGATCAGCAGCCGCTTCGGTCCCGCTTCCACCGTGCCCGCGATCCACGCGTCGAGGCCGGCCTTGTTCGCGACCGCGATCGCCTGCGGCGCGTCCTCGGCAGCGACGAAGAGGGCGAAGCCCGCGCCCATGTTGAAGGTGCCGTAGGCGTCGCGGTCCGAGAGCCGGCCCTCGGCCTGAATGAACTTCAGCACCGGCGGCACGTCGGGCACCGCGCGGATGCGGTAGGTGAAATCGCTGCGATGGCGCATCAGCTTGCGCCAGCCGTGGCCGGTGATGTTGGCGGCATAGTGCGGCCGCACCCCGGCCTTGAACAAGGCTTCGGTGATCGGCGAATAGAGGACGGTCGGCTCGAGCAGCGCTTCGCCGAAGCCGATCGGCACCGCGCTCGCGGTCAGCGGCGTCAGGTAGCCCTGCGGCAGCCGCGCCGCGAGGTCGCGCGCCAGGCTGAGCCCGTTGGCGTGGATGCCGCTCGAGGCGAGCAGGACGATGGCGTCGCCGGGCGAGAGGTGGTCGCCGAGCGAAAGACGATCCTTCGGGTTGACGATGCCGGTGCAGGCCGCGGCGAGGTCGATCCGGCCGCCTTCGACGATGCCGGCGAGGGCCGGCGTCTCGCCGCCGCCCCAGGCCACCTTGCAGATGTCGCAGGCCCGCTTCCAGCCCTCGATCAGGGCCTGGCGGCGGCCGGCATCGGCGAACCATTCCGAGCCGCCGGCGGCCCAGTAGGCCTGGACCACGAGCGGGGTCGCGCCGACGGTGATCAGGTCGTTGACCGCCATGGCGATCGTGTCCTGGGCGATCGCGGCGTAGTGGCTCCTGCCGGTGAGGGCCTGCATCGCATCGGCGACCATCGCCTTCGACCCCAGGCACTCGACGATGCTCGCCAGGTAGAACGGGCCGACGTCGACGACGTAGGCCGATTCGCCGCGTGACGATTCGACCTCGGAGAAGCCGTGACCGTCGAGATGGCTGCCGGTCGAGGCCGCGGCGCGCTGCGCGGCGACCTTGAACGGATCGATGACGTGGTAGTCGACCCCGGAGCTGCCGTAGCTCAAGGGCGGGGGGTCGGTGGGGTCGGTCGGCATCGTTTTCGTGCGGTGTGCGGATTATCCCGCACGGGCCGAGGCGGCCGGGGCCGACCGTAGAATCGTTCGCATGTCGACCACGGTGCTGGCGCGCAAATATCGGCCACGCAATTTCGCGGCGCTGGTCGGGCAGACGCACGTCGTCCAGGCGCTGGTCAACGCCCTGACGCAGAAGCGCCTGCACCATGCCTGGCTCTTCACCGGCACCCGCGGCGTCGGCAAGACCACGGTCTCGCGCATCCTCGCCAAGTCGCTGAACTGCACCGGCCCCGACGGCAAGGGCGACATCACCGCCGAGCCCTGCGGGGTCTGCGAGGCCTGCAGCGCCATCGATGCCGGACGCTTCCTCGATTACGTCGAGCTCGACGCGGCCTCGAACCGCGGCGTCGACGAGATCAGCCAGCTGCTCGACCAGGCCGTCTACAAGCCGGTGATCGGCCGCTTCAAGGTCTACATGATCGACGAAGTGCACATGCTCACCCCGACCGCCTTCAACGCCATGCTGAAGACCCTCGAGGAGCCGCCCGAGTACCTGAAGTTCGTGCTGGCGACGACCGATCCGCAGAAGGTGCCGGCGACGGTGCTGTCGCGCTGCCTGCAGTTCAACCTGCGGCCGATGGCGCCGCAGACCATCGTCGAGCACCTCGGCACGGTGCTGCGCGGAGAAGGGCTCGCCGCCGATGCCTCGGCGCTGAAGCTGATCGCCCGGGCGGCGCGCGGCTCGATGCGCGATGCGCTCTCGATCACCGACCAGGCGATCGCCTACGGCAGCGGCGCGGTCGAGGAGGAGCCGGTGCGCAGGATGCTCGGCGCGGTCGACCGCGGCCACGCGGTCCGACTGGTCGAGGCGCTCGCGGCGCATGATGGCAAGGCGCTGATCGCAGGCGTCGATGGCCTGCGCGAGCTCGGCCTCTCCGCCGCCGGCACGCTCGAGGAGCTGGCCGCGCTGCTGCAGGAGATGGCGGTGCTGCAGGCCGTGCCCGGCGCCGACGACGGCGACGATCCCGATGCCGCGGTCGCGGCGCGGCTGGCGGCGCTGTTGCCGGCCGACGAGACCCAGCTGCTCTACAGCATCGTCCTGCATGGCCGGGAGGAGCTGCCGCTGGCGCCCGATGAATACAGCGGCCTGGTCATGGTCCTGCTGCGCCTGCTCGCGTTCGCGCCCGCCGATGCGATGCCGAAAGGCGTGCCGCGGCCGGGACCGGGGCGGGCCGAGGCGCCGGTTCGTGCCGAGGTGGCGGCGACGCCGCCGAAGGCCGTGGTCCGTCCGGCGCGCGATGAAGACGTGGCGCGGATGCCGCCGCCGGCTGCCGCCGTGAGCGCCCGGCCGGCGGTGACGTCGCCCGCTCCGGCGAGCCCCGACCGCGCCGAAGCCTCGTCGCGGGATGCTGCCGCGGCCGAGCGCTGGGTCGACACGGTGCGGCGACTGATCGAGGCCGGAAGCATCGCCGCGATGGTGCGCGAGCTGGCGATGCAGGCCGAGGGCATCGCGGTCGTCGAAAGTGCCGGCGAGACGCATTGGCGCCTGCGCGTCGAGCGCGAGAACCTGCGCGCGCCGGCGCTGCGCGAGAAGCTGCAGGCGGCCGTGGCCGAGGCCCTGCGCATGCCGGTGCGGCTCGAGCTCGAGGCCGGCACGGCGGTGGACACGCCGGCCGAGCGCGCCGCCGAGGCGCGCCGCCAGCGCCAGGCCCGGGCCGAGCAGGAGATCCACGACGATCCGCTGGTCAAGGCCTTGCTGGCGCAGTACAAGACCGCGCGGATCGTGCCCGGTTCGGTCAAACCGTTGTGAAATCCCAGGAGCTGAAGCCATGATGAAAGGTCAACTCGCCGGTCTGATGAAGCAGGCCCAGGCGATGCAGGACAACCTGAAGAAGGCGCAGGACGAGCTGGCGACGATCGAGGTCGAGGGCCAGTCGGGCGCCGGCCTGGTGAAGGTGACCATGACCTGCAAGCACGACGTCAAGCGGGTCGCCATCGACCCGAGCCTGCTCGACGAGGACAAGGACATGCTCGAGGACCTCGTCGCCGCCGCCTTCAACGACGGCGTGCGTCGCGCCGAGGCGGTCAGCAGCGAGAAGATGGGCAAGCTCACGGCCGGCATGCCGGGCTTGCCGCCCGGCATGAAGCTGCCCTTCTAAGCCGACCGTCCAAGTTGGCCGCTGAAGCCTCGCTCGAGGGCTTGGTCGAGGCGCTGCGCCGCCTCCCGGGCGTCGGCGTCAAGTCGGCGCAGCGCATGGCCTGGCACCTGCTCCAGCACGACCGCGACGGCGCCCGGCGGATCGCCGAATCGCTGCAGCAGGCGGTCGCCCGGGTGCGCCACTGCGAGCGCTGCTACACCTTCACCGAACAGCCGGTCTGCAGCATCTGCCTCGACCCCGGGCGCGACCGGCGTCAGCTGGCGGTGGTCGAGACGCCCGCCGACCAGGCGGCGCTCGAGCGCACCGGCAGCTATCGCGGTCTCTATTTCGTGCTCATGGGCCGGCTCAGCCCGCTCGACGGCATCGGCCCGCTGGAGATCGGCGCCCGCGAGCTGCTCGACCGGGCCGGCGACGGCGTCGTCGAGGAGGTGATCCTCGCGACCAACTTCACCGCCGAGGGCGAGGCGACGGCGCACGTGCTCGGCGAAGCGCTGCAATCGCGCGGTGTCCGCGTCACCCGCCTGGCGCGGGGCGTGCCGATCGGCAGCGAGCTCGAATACGTCGATCTGGGCACCATCGCCCACGCCTTCATCGACCGGCGCTGAGCGCTGCCGGCGTCCTCGCGCGCCGGCGAGGACGTGATCGGTTCAGCGCCGCGCGACCGGCGTTTGCCGCACCCCGGTCGCCTTGCCGGCACGCGCCGACTGGCCGCTGCTCTTGGCACTGCTCGCGGTGCGCGTGCCGCCGCTCGCGCGCGGTCCGCCGGGCACCGTCTGGCTGCGCGCGGTCTGCGTGTCACTGGCCGCGGTCTTGCGCGTCGTCGCCGCGGTGTAGACGATGATCGTCTGCCCCGGTGCGAAGCTCGCCCCCGGCGCCACCTGATTCCATTCGGCGACCTGGGCGGCGCTGACGTGATAGCGCTTGGCAACCGAGGCGACGCTGTCCTTGTGCCCGGCCTTGAGCGTGGTCTTGCGCAGCGCCGGCGCCTCGGGCGAGAGCGCGAGCATCGCCGTGTCGGCGACCTCGCTGGAGACGTCGGCGAGCAGGGCATTGCCGCGCGGCACCACCAGGGTCGAGCCGGCCTTGATCAGCATCCGCGCCGGAATGTGGTTGACCTCGCGCAGGCTCTCCTCGCTCATGCCGACCATGCGGGCCGCCTCGACGGTCTTCATCGTCCTCGGCGCGGTCCAGGCGGTCCAGCTCGCGAGCGGGCCGCGGTGCCCGGGCAGTTCGCGCACGAACCGGTTGGCGTTGTCGTAGGGCAGCAGCACCTGCGGGGTGCCGGCCGCCAGGATCACCGGCCGGTTCATCTGCGGATTGAGGGTCTGGAATTCCTCGAGCGGCATGCTGGCCAGCTTGACCGCCACGGCCACATCCATGTCGCGCTCGATCGGCACGCTGAGGAAGTAGGGATGGTTC
>DATCGH010000485.1:0-7982 GCA_036509055.1 Caldimonas sp. | reverse complement strand
GGCGCTCGGCGTGGTCGAGCTCAAGGACATCGTCAAGGGCGGCATCAAGGAGCGCTTCGCCGAGCTGCGCCGCATGGGCATCAAGACGGTGATGATCACCGGCGACAACCGGCTCACCGCCGCGGCGATCGCCGCCGAGGCTGGGGTCGACGACTTCCTCGCCGAGGCCACGCCGGAGGCGAAGCTGAAGCTGATCCGCGAATACCAGGCCGAAGGGCGCCTGGTGGCGATGACCGGCGACGGCACCAACGATGCGCCCGCCCTGGCCCAGGCCGACGTCGCCGTCGCCATGAACACCGGCACACAGGCGGCGAAGGAAGCCGGCAACATGGTCGACCTCGACTCGAACCCGACCAAGCTGCTCGAAGTCGTCGAGACCGGGAAGCAATTGCTGATGACGCGCGGCTCGCTGACCACGTTCTCGATCGCCAACGACGTGGCGAAGTACTTCGCCATCATCCCGGCGGCGTTCGCGACCACCTATCCACAGCTCGCGGCCCTCGACGTGATGCGCCTGGCAAGCCCGTCGTCGGCGATCCTTTCGGCGGTGATCTTCAACGCCATCGTCATCGTCTTCCTCATCCCGCTGGCGCTGAAGGGCGTGAAGTACCGCCCTGCGCCTGCCGCCGAGCTGCTGCGCCGCAACGTTCTGCTCTACGGCGTCGGCGGCCTGATCGTGCCCTTCGTCGGCATCAAGCTGATCGACCTGGTGCTCGCCGCGGCCCACCTTGCCTGAATGTGTTGCAAAGAGATCGTATGAACGCCACCCTTCGTCCCGCTCTCGTGCTGTTCGTGATCCTGTCGCTGGTCACCGGAATCGCCTATCCGCTTGTCGTCACGGGGTTGGCGCAGGCGGCGTTCCCGCACCAGGCGGGCGGTAGCCTGCTCGAGCGCGACGGCAAGCCCGTCGGTTCACGCCTGATCGGCCAGAACTTCACCGATCCCAAGCATTTCTGGGGCCGTCCCTCGGCGACCTCGCCGATGGCCTACAGCGGCAGCAACTCGGGCGGCTCGAACCAGGGGCCGACGAATCCGGCGCTGCTCGACGCGGTCAAGGGGCGCCTCGAAGCGCTGCGCGCCGCCGACCCCGGCAACACCGCGCCGGTGCCGGTCGACCTGGTGACGGCATCGGCGAGCGGCCTCGATCCCGAGATCAGCCTCGCCGCGGCGCGCTACCAAGCGGCGCGCATCGCCCGCCTGCGCGGCCTGCCAGTCGAGCGAGTCCAGGCCTTGATCGACGCCCGCGCCGAAAGGCCGCTGTTCGGCTTTCTCGGCGAGCCGCGGGTCAATGTCCTGGCACTGAACCTGGCGCTCGACGCGCCGGCTGCGAGGCCGTGACGTCCTGCGGTAGAGCCGACGGGCACGCCGGGGCAGAGAGGGCTTCGCGCTCATGCAACTGCACCATGGTGCAATGTCCCGCGCCAGGGTCACCCTCCTAGAATGCGCGACCCCGCCGCCCCGGCGGTCTGCCGTCATTCCCTGGAGCCGCACTCATGTCCCGCCGTCACCTCCTGTTTGCCGCGCTCTGCCTCGCGCCGACGCTCGCCCTGGCGCAGATGGCCACCGCGCCGTTCGACGGCCGGCTGAAGAAGATCCAGGAGACCAAGACCATCTCGGTCGCCTACCGCACCGATGCGCTGCCGTTCTCCTTCGAGGACAGCGACAAGAAGCCGGCCGGCTACACCGTCGACCTGTGCCGCAGCGTCATCGGCGTGATCGAGCGGCAGATCGGCGTCTCGCCGCTGCAGGTCAAGTGGTTGCCGGTGACGACGCAGAACCGCTTCACGGCCATCTCCAGCGGCCAGGCCGACATGGAGTGCGGCGCCAGCACGGTGACGCTCGGACGGATGCGCGAGGTCTCGTTCTCGACCCTCACCTTCCTCGACGGCACCGGCCTGCTGGTGCGTCGCTCGACGCCCGGCGCGAGCCTGCTCGACCTGGCGGGCAAGAAGATCGGCGTGATCTCCGGCACCAGCAACGAGCGCGCCGTGGCCGAGGCGCTCAAGGCGCAGGTGGTGACCGCGACGGTCGTCCCGGTGCCGACGCGCGAGGAGGGCCTGGCGCAGCTCGAGGCCGGCACGATCGACGCCTTCGCCAGCGACCGGGTGCTGCTGATCGGCCTGGCGTCCCGGGCCAAGGATCCGAAGTCGCTGGCCCTTCTGATCGACGCCTTGTCGTACGAGCCGTATGCGATCGCCCTGCCGCGCGGCGACTGGGCGATGAAGCAGGCCGTCGATGCGGCGCTGGCGCAGATCTACCGCAGCAGCGCGATCGGCGAGCTCTACGGCCGCTGGTTCTCCGCCCTGGGAAAGCCGGCGCCGGTGCTGGAAGCCATGTACGGCATGGGTCGCTTGCCCGAATAGCGGGCCGGCCGCAGCGGCATCGTCGCGGCGCGGCACGGCGCGACCGGTCGCGCCTCAACCGCTCGTGAGTGCCTTGGCGATGCGCGGAATCGTCAGCGAGGCGTAGGCTGGGTCGAGCCAGCGCAGCACCACCACCGCGTCGAGGGCGGGATCCATCCAGACATAGTGGCCGCCGGCGCCGACCATGAAGACCGCGTCCGGCGATGCGCCGGGAAAGGCCTTGCCGTCACGGTTCAGCCAGAGCAGCCGGCCGTAGAACGGCGCGATCGGCGACGGCGCTTTCATCTTCGCGATCCAGTCCTTCGGGATCAGCTGTCGGCCCGCGCCGATGCCGTCGTCGAGCACGAGCTGGCCGATCCGCGCCTGGTCGCGGGCGCTGATCGAGACCCCCGCGCCCCAGTGCGTGCCGCCCGGCACCGATTGCACCCGGCCGACCCCCTGCAGCTCGACCCATGCGTCGTCGTAGCCGCGCCAAGCGAAGCCTTCGCCGCCACCGAGCGGACGCAGCAGCTGCTCGAGGAACACGTCGGGCAGCGGCCGGCGGAAGAGATGCAGCAGGGCGAGCGCGAGCTGGTTGATGCGCACGTCGTTGTATTCCCAGTAGCTGCCCGGCGGCTGCAGCGGACGGGCGCCGCCCTTGGATCCGGCAGCAGGTCGAGGGTCCTGCGCCACCTTGCGCCAGCGGTCGACCGTGTCGGGCAGGCCGAACGAGCTGCCTTCCCATTCGCTGGTCTGGGTCAGCAGCTGCGTCCAGGTGACGGCGCGGTTGCGCTCGCTGTCGAAGCCGATGCCGGGAAGGCGCGCGACCACCGGCTCGTCCTCGTCGGGAAGGAGGCCCTGCCCCTGGGCTACGCCGGCGAGGAGCGCGAGGTAGGTCTTGGCGACGCTGAAGGTCAGGTCGGCCCGCGCCGGCTCGCCCCAGGCCGCGATCTCGCGGCCGTGCTGCAGGACCAGGCCTGACTGCGGACCGCGGGCATGCACCGGGCCGCGCAGGCGGTTGAAGGGCGGCGGGTCGTTGGGGTGCACGCCCCACGGTGCCTGGCCGGGCGCGAGCGCGGCGCCGGGTTCGCTCGGCCAAGGCACCTCGTGGGCCTGGGCGTAGGCGATGGCGGCATCGAGGAGCGAGGACATCGGCCGATTGTCTTCGGCGGCAGCGGATCCGCGCCTCGCGGCGCCCGCGCTAGGCGCTGAACTCGACCTCGGCCTCGATCTCCACCGGGATGGAGAACGGCAGCTCGAACAGGCCGACGGCACTGCGCGCATGGGCGCCGACCTCGGGCCCGAAGAGCTCGATCACGAGCTCGCTGAAGCCGTTGATCACCGCCGGCTGGCGAACGAAGCCCGGGGCCGAATTGACCATGCCGAAGACCCGCGTCCAGGCGCTGATGCGGTCGAGATCGCCGAAGGCCCGCTGCAGGCTGGCGAGGATCGCGAGCGCGGTGAGCCGCGCCGCGGCGTAGCCCTGCTCGACCGTCAGGTCGCTGCCCACCTTGCCGAGCGGCTGGGCGAGCGAGCCGTCGGCGTTGAGCGGACCGTGGCCGGAGACGATCGCGCGGCGACCGACGATCCGCACCATCGCGAACGGCAGTACCACGCCGGGCGGCGCCTTGAGCGGCGCGGGCAGCACCAGGCCGAGGGCGGCGAGCTTCGATTCGATCCGGGCCATGGTTTGTCCTCGATGCCGCGAAGGGCTTGTTCGCGATCGGTCGATTCTGCCAAGATCGATCGCCCTCCAGAGGAAAGGAACGTGCCCATGTCCCGGCTCAGGATCAACTCCTTCAGCGTCTCCGCCGACGGCTACGGCGCCGGCCCGTCCCAGAGCATCGACCACCCGATGGGCGTCGGCGGCATGGCGCTGCACGAATGGGTCTTTCCGACCCGCACCTTCCAGAAGATGTTCGGCAGGGAGGAAGGCAGCACGGGCGTCGACGAGGAGTTCGCGGCGGCCGGGTTCGCCAACCTCGGCGCCTGGATCCTCGGGCGCAACATGTTCGGCCCGATCCGCGGGCCCTGGCCCGACGACGCCTGGAAAGGCTGGTGGGGGCCCAACCCGCCGTACCACGTGCCGGTGTTCGTGCTGACCCACCATCCGCGCGCGCCGCTCGAGATGGAGGGCGGCACCACCTTTTACTTCGTCACCGACGGCATCCACGCGGCGCTCGAGCGCGCGAAGGACGCGGCCGCCGGCCGGGACGTGCGCCTCGGCGGCGGCGTCGCGACGATCCGCGAGTACCTGCGCGCCGGGCTGGTGGACGAGATCCACCTGGCGGTCGCGCCGGTCATGCTCGGTGCGGGCGAGCCGCTGCTCGCCGGCATCGACCTGCCCGCACTCGGCTTCGAGCGCACGCGCCATGCTGCGACGGCGGACGCGATGCATCTCGTGTTGACGAAGCGGGCCGGCGCGCCGGCCTGAGCGCGGCGACCTCTCGCGAACGGAGCCCGCGAGACAATCGTCGCCGACATGCTGAAGACCCTGCGCGACCTGTTCGAGACCCTGCGCCCGCTGTCGTCCGACGCCGATTCGAGGGCCGAGGAGCACGCGCTGCAGCTCGCCACCGCGGTCATGCTGGTCGAGGTGATGCGCGCCGACGCCACCTTCGAGCCGAGCGAGCGCGCCGCGGTCCGCCAGGCCCTGGCCGCGAAGTTCGGGCTCGCCGAGGATGAGGCGCAGCGTCTCGCCGAGCTCGCCGAAGCGACCGCGAAGGACGCGACCGATCTCTATGCGTTCACCTCGCGCATCAACGAGCGCTTCGACATGCCGCGAAAGCTCCGCATGATCGAAGCCATGTGGCAGGTGGCGTATGCCGACGGCCGGTTGAGCGCGCACGAGCGGCACGTGCTCTGGCGCATCGCCGACCTGCTGCACGTGCCCCATGGCGCCTACGTGCATGCGCGCCTGCGCGCGCAGCAGCAGGCGGGCGATGGGGCTACTGCGCGTAGTACTCCTTGACCGTGTCCGCCGCCACCGTCTGCAGGAAAGTCGCCAGCTCGGCACCGAGGCCGGCGTCGTACTTGATGCCGACCGGCGACTTCTTGCGGATCGCCGCATAGGTGGTGCAGGCCGCGAGATAGGTGCCGGCGAGGGTCGGATGGCGCTTGTCGGGCTGGTAGAGCTCGAGCTCGGGTCGGCGGGCGATCGCCTTGGCGAACGCCAGGCCGGCCGGGATCACCAGGGCGTCGTTGGCGTTGCCGGCGATCGTGTACTGCTCGGCGAGCTGCGCCGTCATCTCCGGCGCGTCCTTGTAGGCCCAGGACATGAACAGCACCGGCCGGGCGCCGTATTTGGCGATGATCGCTGCGTCCTTCTTCACCGTCGCGTGGAACGCCGCGGCGAGCTGCGGATGCACCGGGCACTGGCTGCAGTCCATCATGATGACGGTGTCGAACTGCCGCCCGGGCGGGTTGAAGACGATCTTGTTGCCGGGCACGAACGAGTACTTGCCGATGCCGTCGGGCTGCAGGTAGGCGGCCATGTCGTGCCAGTCGAGGCCCGAGCCGCTGATCGTCACCGAGGTGCCGCGGTTCTTCGCCCCGGGCTCGGCCGCACGCACCAGGTCGTTGTAGTGGCCGTGCATGCTGTTGTTGTAATAGAAGAAGCTGTTGCCGACCCAGAGCAGGCTGCTGCCCGAATCCGGGCCGACATCGCTGCGCGTCGGCTTGGGGGTCTCGGCCGCCGCCCCGGCGGCGAGCGAGAACAGCAATGGCAGGCAGATCAGGGCGGCGAGCCTGCGCAGAGATTGCAAAGATTGCGGGAAGGGCATGGTGTCTCCTTTTGCCGTCGGTGGCGTTGCGCGTCGAGGCGCGTCGTCGCATGCTAACGAGCGGCGGCCGATCTGCGAAAAATTGCCGTCACTCCGGCCCGGGAGTTGCGTTATGGGTGCACGGACCCTTGCAATCGAACGCTCCAGACTGCGTGCGAAGCGCCGAAAGCAGGAAGACGATTCTTCATTGCCGGAATTGCGCCATGAACATCAGGATCAAGCAGCTTCGCGACCTGGTGGTCGCCCTCGACCGGGCCGACCGGAACCTCGCGCCGATGACGCCCGAGGCCTACCGCGAGGCAGCGCGCCGGGCGCTGAAAATGACCCGGGAGGAGATGGGACTGCTGCCGATCGGTGACTTCGCCGGCCCGGTCAACTCCCTGCAGACCTTCGCCGAGAATATCTTTTTCGGCATCAACGGCTGCTTCGCCGACCTCGACGGCAGCGGCCGCGCACCGGTCGCCGTGCCCCTGACCCGCGAGCTGATCGATCGCCTGAGCAGCATCTCCATCGCTTCGGTCGACGAGATCAGCAACAGTTTGTTCGCCCGCCTGCGCGCTCCGAACCGCGGCACCGGACGGCGGCGGCTGGCCGCGCGCTAGCGTCAAGCCTCGCGCTAGCGGGCACTCGCTATCGCTGGAGAGGCACGGCCAGCACGACGGTCGGCTTCAGCTTGTCGGCGTCACGAAGGGTGCCGTCGGGCTGGTACGAGCCCACGTAGGTGTTGGCCAGGACATGGAGGGCGCCGTCGGCGATGGCGCCGGTGGTCGGCTCGACGAAGGCGGGATGGTGGTGCGACTGGAGCACCACCAGGCCGTCGATCCGCTTGCCGCCGTCGGCCAGGCGCAGGCGGATCACACGCCCCGGATTGGTGCTGTTCTGCACTCCGATGAGGTCGCCCTCGTGCCAGTACAGGCCGTCGATGCCGCCGCTCACCACGCTGTCGGGCTGGGGCAGGCGGACGAGGCTGCCGTCGCGCGGGTCGATCCGGCCGACGCCGGTCGACAGGGTCACGTAGACCGTGCCGTCGGGTGCCACGGCGATGCCGTTGGCGCCGCGCGCCGCCCGCGGCGTGCCGAACAGGGTCAGCTGGCGCTCCCCGGGGCGCATGCGGAAGATCGAGCCGGCCGCCGAGTCGGTGGCGTAGAGCGTGCCGTCGGCGGCGACGGCGACGTCGTTGAGCTGCAGCGCCTCGGCGACGTCGTGCCGGGCGATCCGTCGGCCACGGCCGAGGTCGTAGATCAGGATGGCGTTGCGCCGGTCGTCGCGGGCGCTGTCCTCGAAGCCGTTGGTGCTGACGGCGTAGAGCAGGCGGCGGCGCCCGTCCACCGCCAGGCCGAGGACGGTGTCGAGCTTGTCCTCGGGGCGGGTGAAATCACGGGTCTTGCCGCGCCGGTCGACGGCGACGATCTTGCGCTGGGCGATGCTGCCGACGAGGAAGCGCTTGCGCGCCGCGTCCCAGGCGATGCCTTCGGGCACGAGGCGCGGATCGGCGAGGCGAAACGATACCGGTGCGTCGGCGGTGCGCGGCTCCTCGGCGGCCAGGCGCTCGCGCACCGCCTGGAATTCCGCATCTCCCCAGAGTGGATCGAGGCCGGTGCCCGGTGCCGGAACGATCCCCAGGTGGCGGCCGAGCAGGCTGCGCAACTCGGCCAGGCCGGCATCGCGCTCGCCGAGGGCGACGTGCGCGATCGCCTGGTAATAGGCGAGGAGGCCGTCGCCCGGGCGCTGGACGCGAAGCGCACGGATGCGCTCGAGGCCGGCGCGGGCCGCGACTTCGGCCGCGGAAGGCGAGGAGGCCGCCGTCGAGGCGGATGGCGCGGCAGGTGAGGCCGATGCCGACGGCGACGATGCGGCG
>DATCGH010000484.1:0-3430 GCA_036509055.1 Caldimonas sp. | reverse complement strand
TAGGCGAAGCGACCAAGCTTGCCGGACGGATGCTGGACGCAAGCAAATCCTATGACTTCACCATCCGCTTCGGCGAGGAAACGGACACGCTCGACCTCGAAGGGCAGGTCATCGCCAGCAGCGAGGTACGGCCGACAACGGAAGCGGTTGCGGCCGTCCTGCCAGGCTTCACCGGCGCCATCGAACAGGTGCCCCCGGCCTTCTCCGCGCTGAAGGTCGAAGGCGAACGGGCCTATGACCTGGCCCGGGCCGGCAAGCAGGTGGAACTCAAGCCGCGCAAGGTGACGGTTCACGCCTTATCGCTGGTTGCGGCCAGCGACGATGAAGCAACCCTCTCCGCCTCGGTCTCAAAAGGCACCTATATCCGCAGCCTGGCGCGCGACGTCGCCCGGGCGCTCGGCACGGTCGGCCATGTCACCATGCTGAGGCGCACCAGGGCCGGTCCCTTCACCCTGGAACAGGCGATATCGCTGGACAAACTGGGGGAAATCGCTAAGGGGCGCGCACTGACGAGGACGGTTCTCCCGCTTGATGCGGGGCTGGACGACATCCCGGGCCTCCCCGTCACCCCCGAACAAGCCAAGCTGCTCCGCCACGGACAGCAGCTTTTCGGGATCCCCGCGAACCCGGGGCTTTTGCTTGCACGAGACGGCGATGTGCCGGTCGCGCTGGTCGAAAGCGACGGGGCCACGATCAAGGTCGTGCGCGGGTTCAACCTTTGAAACGAATAGGAGTGACACGATGTCGATTACCGCTGAGAAGAAGCAGAAGATTATCAAGGACAACGCCCGCCAGTCGGACGACACCGGTTCGCCCGAGGTGCAGGTCGCGATCCTGACCGAGCGGATCACCAACCTGACCGAGCATTTCAAGACCCACGCGAAGGACAATCACTCGCGCCGCGGCCTTTTGATGCTAGTCAACAAGCGCCGCTCGCTGCTCGACTATTTGAAGCGCGAGGATACCCAACGCTACAGTGACCTGATCACCAAGCTTGGTCTCCGCAAGTAACGAATTTCCGAAGGGCGCCCCACCGGCGCCCTTCGCCTTAAAGGACATCCCGCAATTCGGCGGGGCGTTCGAGGGGCAGAATGAATGCCCCGATCCGCTCGCAGACCGGCTTTGTCTGCCCTAGCTGTCCCGCCGGCATCCGGCCCGCGGGGTGAAGGAAATAAGATGTTTGATATCAAAACCGTAGAAATCGAGCTCGGCGGAAAGACCCTGAAGCTCGAAACCGGCCGCGTTGCCCGTCAGGCTGACGGCGCCGTACTGGCCACCCTCGGCGAAACCGTCGTCCTCTGCGCCGTGACTGCCGCCAAGTCGGTCAAGCCGGGCCAGGACTTCTTCCCGCTGACCGTCCACTACCAGGAAAAATTCTCGGCCGCCGGGCGCATCCCGGGCGGCTTCTTCAAGCGCGAGCGCGGCGCGACCGAAAAGGAAACGCTGACCAGCCGCCTGATCGACCGTCCGATCCGCCCGCTGTTCCCCGAGGGCTTCTACAATGAAGTCCTGGTGATCGCGCAGGTCCTCTCCTACGACGGCGAGAACGAGCCCGACATCCTGGCGATGATCGCCGCGTCGGCCGCCCTCACCATCTCCGGCGTGCCCTTCATGGGCCCGATCGGCGCCGCCCGCGTCGGCTACATCGACGGCGAATATATCCTCAACCCGACCCAGGAGCAGATCAAGGAAGGCCAGCTCGACCTGGTCGTCGCCGGCACGCCCAACGCGGTGATGATGGTCGAATCCGAAGCCAAGGAGCTGTCGGAAGAGGTCATGCTCGGCGCGGTCATGTTCGCCCATGCCGCTTCGCAGAAGGTCTGCAAGGCGATCATCTCGCTCGCCGAGAAGGCTGCCAAGGACCCGTGGGAGCTCGCCACCGGCGACGCCAAGACCGCCGCCAAGGACAAGCTCAAGAAGCTGGTCGGCAAGGACATTGAGGCGGCCTACAAGCTGACCGACAAGTCGCAGCGCTCGGCCGCCCTCAACGAAATCCGCGAGAAGGCCAAGGAAGCCTTCGTCGAGGCCGACCCGCAGGAGCAGATGGCCGCATCGAAGGCGGTCAAGAGCCTCGAGGCCGACATCGTCCGCACCGCCATCCTCAAGGAAGGCCGCCGCATCGACGGCCGCGACACCAAGACCGTCCGCCCGATCGAGGCGATCGTCGGCTTCCTGCCGCGCACCCATGGCTCGTCGCTGTTCACCCGCGGCGAGACCCAGGCGATCGTCACCACCACGCTCGGCACCAAGGACGCCGAGCAGATGATCGACGGGCTGGAGGGCCTCTCCTACTCGCGCTTCATGGTCCACTATAACTTCCCGCCCTACTCGGTCGGCGAAGTCGGCCGCTTCGGCGCCCCGTCGCGTCGCGATACCGGCCACGGCAAGCTCGCCTGGCGCGCGCTTCACCCGATGCTGCCGAGCGCGGAGGAGTTCCCCTATACGATCCGCGTCCTCAGCGACATCACCGAGAGCAACGGCTCCTCGTCGATGGCCACCGTCTGCGGCGGCAGCCTCGCGATGATGGACGCCGGCGTTCCGCTGGCGCGTCCGGTCGCGGGCATTGCCATGGGCCTGATCCTCGAAGGCAAGGATTATGCGGTGTTGAGCGACATCCTGGGCGACGAGGATCACCTCGGCGACATGGACTTCAAGGTTGCCGGCACGTCCGCCGGCATCACCTCGCTGCAGATGGACATCAAGGTCGCCGGCATCACCGAGGAAGTGATGAAGGTTGCCCTGGCGCAGGCCAAGGACGGCCGCGCGCATATCCTCGGCGAAATGGCCAAGGCGCTCGACCACACCCGTGAAGAGCTGTCGGCTCACGCGCCGCGGATCGAAACGATGCAGATCCCCAAGGACAAGATCCGCGAAGTGATCGGCACCGGCGGCAAGGTGATCCGCGAGATCGTCGCCACCACCGGCGCCAAGGTCGACATCGACGACGAGGGCCTGATCAAGATCAGCTCGTCCGACCTGTCGCAGATCGAGGCCGCGCGCCAGTGGATCCACGGCATCGTCGCCGAGCCCGAGCCCGGCACCATCTACACCGGCAAGGTCGCCAGCATCGTCGATTTCGGCGCGTTCGTAACCTTCATGCCCGGCAAGGACGGTCTGGTCCACGTCTCGGAAATCAAGAACGAGCGGGTCGAGAACGTCCGCGACGTCCTGACCGAGGGCCAGGAGGTCAAGGTCAAGCTGGTCGAGGTCGACCCGCGCGGCAAGGTCCGCCTGTCGATGCGCCTGGTTGACCAGGAAACCGGCGAGGAACTCCCCGACACCCGTCCCCCGAGGGAACCGCGTGAAGGCGGCGACCGCGGGCCGCGCGGCAGTGGATCCGCGGCATCGTCGCCGAGCCCGAAGTCGGCACCATCTACACCGGCAAGGTCGCCAGCATCGTCGATTTCGGCGCGTTCGTGACCTTCATGCC
>DATCGH010000483.1:0-3068 GCA_036509055.1 Caldimonas sp. | reverse complement strand
GCCCTGGGCATCGACGACGCAGCTGGTGTCGGCGCCGCGGTCGTAGGCGTCGAACATCGAAAGCACCAGGTCCATCCAGTGGTAGTTCTTGATCGTCGGATCGACCGACTCGGGCGCGATCCGGATCCGCTGGCTGACGTGGAGGTCTATGCCCTGGGCCTGTTTCTCGGGCGGGGCGATCCAGACGAAGGGCAGCGCGTAGGCGTAGAAGCGATTGATCGCCAGGCGCGGATCGCGGGCGCCCCGCGGCGGCACGCCGCGGGTGCAGACCATCGCGACATAGGCGTCGTCGAGGTCGCCGGCACGAACGCAGCCGTGCAGGATCTGCCGCACCTCCTCGCGGCTGTAGGGAATCTTCATGCGCAGCTTGTCGAGGCTGGCGAAGAACCGGTCGAGGTGGTCGTCGAGGCGGAAGAACGCGCCCTTCCAGGCGCTGACGACGTCGTAGGTGACGTCGGAACGGGTGAAGCCCCAGTCGAACATCGAGATCCTGGCTTCCGACAGCGGCTTCCAGTCGCCGTCGATGAACACCGACCCGCCCTCGAACTCGCCCCGCGTCACCGTTCGCATGCCGTTCCTTCCCGCTGTTCGCGCCGCCCGATCGCCATTGGCGCTGCGGCGGTGTCGATCCGTCGCTGCGCCCCGGGCGAGGCGTCGGCCGATGGCTAGAGTCGCGCTCCGTTGTCCCCACCAGGAACTCCGATGCTCGAAGCCCGAGGCCTCTGCAAATCGTACGGCAGCCGCGCCGTCGTCTCCGACCTTTCGCTCAAGGTCGCGGGCGGCGAGATCGTCGGCCTGCTCGGCCCGAACGGCGCCGGCAAGTCGACCACCGTCGCCATGCTCTGCGGCCTGGTCGCCGCCGATGCCGGCGAGGTGTTCGTCGGCGAGGGCGCCGCGCGCCAGCGCCTGACCGAGGACAGCCAGGCGCCGCGGCGGCGGATCGGCGTGGTGCCGCAGGAGCTCTCGATCTACGAGAACCTCGGCACCGAGGCCAACCTCGCGCTCTTCGGCGCCCTCTACGGGCTGTCCGGCACGTTGCTGGCGGAGCGCGTGGCGGCGGCGCTGGCGCTCGTCGGCCTCGCCGACCGGGCCCGGGACAAGCCCTCGACCTTCAGCGGCGGCATGAAGCGGCGCCTCAACATCGCCGCGGCCCTGGTCCACGACCCCGACATCCTGATCTTCGACGAGCCGACCGTGGGCGTCGATCCGCAGAGCCGCAACGCCATCTTCGACAACCTCGAGGAGCTGCGCCGGCGCGGCAAGGCGCTGCTCTACACCACCCACTACATGGAAGAGGCCGAGCGCCTCTGCGACCGGATCGTCATCGTCGACCACGGCAAGGTCGTGGCCAGCGACACCCTCGCCGGCATCGAGCGGCTGCTGCCGGCGACGCAGGTGCTGGAGATCGAGGTCGACGGCCTGGTCGATCTGGCGGCGCTGGGCGCGCTGCCCGGCATCGACGGCGTCACGCAGCAGGGCGAGCTGCTCCGCGCCGGCATCGCCGACCTGGGATGCAATGCGCCGGCACTGCTCTCGGCGCTGGCCGCGAGCGGACGCCGGGTCAGCCGGGTCACCTCGGCGCGGCCCGGTCTGGAAGACGTGTTCCTGTCGCTGACCGGCAAGCAACTGAGGGACTGAACCACCATGAGCAACACCCTGACCGCGCTCAAGGCGCTGATCAAGAAGGACCTGGTCCTCTATTTCTCGAATCGGCGGGCGCTGCTGATGTCGATCGCCGCGCCGATCGCCATCGCCGCCTTCTTCGGCGCGGTCTTCGGCTCGGGCGGCGAGAAGCCGACCCGGGTGCCGATCGCCGTCGTCGATGCCGACGGCAGCGCCCTCTCGAAGGCCGTGGTCGCGGCGCTGCAGGGCGACACGACCTTCGAGGTGCGCGAGCTGGCCGAGCCCGAAGCGGTCGCGCTGGCGCAGAAGGGCAAGGTGCGGGTGGCGATCGTGCTGCCGGCCGGCTTCGGCGCGAAGACGCCCGCGGCCCTGATGGGCGGCGGCGACAAGGCCGCCGTGACCCTGCACTACGACCCCTCGCAGGCGATCGCGCTGCCGATGGTGCGCGGCCTGCTGACGCAGCACGTGCTGAAGGCGATCGGCGAGACGATGGGCGCCGCGCCGGGCGGCGCCGGTCCGCCGCGCAGCGCGTTCAGCGCCCCCTACGAGACCCAGGCCCTCGCCACCACCTCCACCGCCGATCGGCCGTACAACGGCTATGCGCATTCGTTCGCCGGCATGGGCGTGCAGTTCATCCTGTTCATGGGCATCGAGGTCGGCGTCGGCGTGCTGCTGGCGCGCCGCCTCGGCCTGTGGAAGCGGCTGCGCGCGGCGCCGCTCTCGCGCGCCACGCTGCTCGGCAGCCACATCCTGAGCGGCGCGCTCACCGCGCTGATCCTGCTCGCCATCATCTACGCAGCGGCGATCGCCGTCTTCAACGTGCGGATCGACGGCAGCGTGCCCGGCTTCATCGGCATCGCCGTCGCCTTCGCTTTGCTCACCTCGAGCTTCGGCCTGCTGATCGCGGCGATCGGCAAAACGCCGGAGGCGACGCGCGGCCTGGCGATCTTCGCGACCCTGATCATGGTGATGCTCGGCGGCGCCTGGGTGCCCTCGTTCATCTTCCCGCAATGGCTGCAGACCGCCTCGCTGGTGGTGCCGACGCGCTGGGCGGTCGACGGCCTCGACGCGATGACCTGGCGCGGCCTGGGCTTCGGCGCCGCGATCGGGCCGATCGTCGCCCTGCTCTTCTTCAGCGCCCTGTTCGCGGCGATCGCGATCTGGCGCTTCGACTGGGAGGAGCCGCGCGGCTGACGCCGGGACGGCCCGCCACCCCCCGGCGAGCTCGCCGGGAAATCGCCCGCGAAGCCTGCCCCCGGGAAAAAGATTGTTGACAATAGGCATTAAAAACCCATCATCGGCCGGGTGAGCAACGCCCCGCCGAACATCGCGATCCTGCAGAACCATTCGCTCACCATGCTCGTGCAGCGCGAGCTCGAGCGCATGGTCCTGGCCGGCGAGCTCGCCGTCGGCGAGAAGCTGAACGAGCTCGCGCTCGCCGAGCG
>DATCGH010000482.1:0-2349 GCA_036509055.1 Caldimonas sp. | reverse complement strand
GCGGCGAGGTCGAGGACGCGGCCGCCGGGCCGGATCAGATGCGCCCAGCGCAGCAGCCAGGGCGAGGCCGCGCCGCCGGGCTCAGGCACGCCGCGGCCCTAGAAGCAGTTCCACAGCTGATTGGCGAGGTCGACCGCGACGTCGGGCCGGCGGTACGCAGCGAAGGCCAGCCCCAGGGCGATCGCCGCGGCGGCCCAGGCCAGCGCCGCAACGAGCCGGCGGCGCTTCCCGCTCATGCCGCCGCCGGGCGCAGCAGCGCCCGCTCGCGGATCGGCAGGTTGACGAGGGCAGCGAACAGGCCGAGGCCGATCGCGATCCACCAGACGACGTCGTAGCTGCCGGTCATGTCGTACAGGCGCCCGCCGAGCCAGACGCCGAGGAAGCTGCCGAGCTGGTGGCTGAGGAAGACGAAGCCGCCGAGCATCGACAGGTAGCGCACGCCGAAGATCTCGGCGACCAGGCCGCTGGTCAAGGGCACGGTCGAGAGCCAGAGCAGGCCCATCGCGCAGGAGAACACGTAGACGCTGAGCGGCGTCAGCGGCGCCAGCAGGAAGACGAGGATGGCCACCGAGCGCAGGGTGTAGATCGCCGACAGCAGGTAACGCTTCGGCAGCCGGCCGCCGAGCACGCCGGCGGCATAGGTGCCGAAGACGTTGAAGAGGCCGATCAGCGCCAGCGCCGTGGTCGCCACGCCGGGCGTGAGGCCCCGATCCCTGAGGTAGCTCGGCATGTGCACGCCGATGAACACTACCTGGAAGCCGCAGACGAAGTAGCCCGCCGTGAGGAGCCGAAAGCTCCGGTCGCCGAAGGCCTCGCGCAGCGCCGCGCCCATGCTCTGGGTCGCGACCCCAGGCACCGGCGCGCGCTTCGGCTCGCGCAGGCCGAACGCGAGCGGCAGGATCATCAGCACCGCGCAGGCGAGGATGAAGAGCGCCTCCTGCCAGCCGAACGCGGCGATCAGGCCGCCCTCCACCGGCACCATCAGGAACTGGCCGAACGAGCCGGCCGCGGCGGTGATGCCCATCGCCCAGCTGCGCTTCTCCGGCGCGACGCTGCGGCCGATCACGCCATAGATGACCGCATAGGTCGTTCCGGATTGGGCCAGGCCGATCAGCAGGCCGGTGCCGCCGAGAAAGGCGACCCCCGAGGTTGCCAGGCCCATCGCCACCAGGCCGAGCGCATAGAGCACGCTGCCGGCGACGAGGAGGCGGAACGCGCCGAAGCGGTCGGCCAGCGCCCCCGTCAGCGGCCCGGCGAGGCCCCAGGCGAGGTTCTGCACCGCCAGGGCGAAGGCGAAGGTCTCGCGGCTCCAGCCGCGCTCCACGGTCACCGGCTGAAGCCACAGGCCGAAGCCGTGGCGGATGCCCATCGACAGGGTGACGATCGCGGCGCCGCAGATCAGCACCTGCGTCATCGACAGGCCCTTGCCGGGCGGGGTGTCCGTCATGCCGGCTCGACCCGGGTGGCGCGATCGATCAGATCGATCGACGGCGTGTCGAGGCGCAGCCGCGCGGCGCCGATCAGCTCGTCGAGCTGCGCCGGCGAGCTGGCGCTGGCGATCGGCGCGGTGATGCTCGGCCGGGCGATCTGCCAGGCCAGCGCCACCTGGGCGGGCGTGGCGCCGACGGTGCCGGCGACGACGTCGAGCGCGACCAGCACCGCCCGGCCGCGATCGTCGAGGTACTTCTTCGCGCCGCCACTGCGCACGCTCTTTCCCAGGTCGGCGCTGCTGCGGTACTTGCCGGTGAGAAAGCCGCTGGCCAGCGCGTAGTAGTTGATGACCCCGAGGCCGTGGTCGACGCAGACCGGCTCGAGCTCGCTCTCGTAGGCAGCGCGCTCCATCAGGTTGTAGTGCGGCTGGAGCGTCTCGTAGCGCGGCAGGCCGTGCGCGGCGCTCACCGCCAGCGCTTCGCTCAGGCGCGCCGCGCCGTAGTTCGAGGCGCCGATGGCGCGGACCTTGCCTTCCTGGATCAGCTCGGCGAAGGCGGCGAGGGTCTCCTCGAGCGGCGTCTTCTCGTCGTCCGTGTGGGCCTGGTAAAGATCGATCACGTCGGTGCGCAGGCGGCGCAGCGACGCCTCGACCGCGCTGCGGATGCGCGCCTTCGAAAGGCCCTTGTCGGCATCGGTCTCGCCCATCGCCATGCCGACCTTGGTAGCGAGCACGACGCGATTGCGCTTGCCGCTCTGACGGAACCACTTGCCGAGGATGGTTTCCGACTCGCCGCCGGCATGGCCGTGCACCCAGCGCGAATAGACGTCGGCGGTGTCGACGAAGTTCATCCCGGCGTCGACCCAGGCGTCGAGGAGGCGGAAGGACATCGCCTCGTCGACGGTCCAGCCGAAGACGTT
>DATCGH010000481.1:0-9019 GCA_036509055.1 Caldimonas sp. | reverse complement strand
TGCTCATCTCCTCGCTCGCTCCCGGCGGCCCGGCCGAACGCGCGGGCCTGCTGATCGGCGACATCGTGGTCCGTGCCGCCGGCCAGATCGCCGCCGACCTGCGCGCCCTGCGCGACGCGCTGGCGGCGCATGTCGGCCGGGTGGCGACGCTCTCGATCCTGCGCGGCGGTGTCGCCCGCGAGGTCGAGGTCCAGGTCGGCGAATGGCCGACGGAAAGGCGGTTTTGCTGATGGAAGCAACGATGCATCTGGCAATCGCCTCGCGCTCGCCGCTGATCCGCGCCGGGCTCGCCTCCGGGCTCGGCGCCCGCGAGGGCGTGCTCGTGGTCCTCGCGGCCGAGTCGTTCGCGGCCCTGCGCGCGGCCTCGTTCGGCGGCGCCGAGGTGGCGATCGTCGACTGCGCCGACGCCGCCGAGGGCGGCGATGCGGCCGAGCCGGCGTTCGCTGTCGACGGGCCGCGCATCATCGTCCTCGCCGATCCGGGCGACGAGCGCATCGGCGAATGGCTGATCGACGGCTGCTCGGTCCTCCCTCGCGGCGCCTCGAGCGCACAGATCGCGGCCGCGGCCGCGGCGTCGCTTGCCGGCCTGGTGGCGACGCCGCCGGCCTTCGCCGCCGATGCCTTGCGCTACGAGCGGGTCGGCGAGCGGCGCAGCGTGCCGCCGGGCTTCGATGCGCTCACGCCGCGCGAACGCCAGGTGCTGGTGGAGATGAGCCACGGCCTGGGCAACCGCGAGATCGGCGGCGCGCTCGGCATCTCGGCGCACACCGCCAAGTTCCACGTCGCCCAGATCATCGCCAAGCTCGACGCGCAGTCGCGCGCCCATGCGGTGGCGAAGGCGCTGCGCGCCGGGCTGGTCGACGTCTGAGCCCGCTGCGGCGCTATTCGTCGGCGTCGTCGTCCTCGGAGTCGTCGATGGCGAGGGCTTCGATCGAATCGTCGTCGTAGTCGATCGAGTCGGCGGAGTCGAGCGCGTCCTTCGAGCGCGCGATCCGGTCGGGGCGGATATCGGCATCGTCGCGCCCGCGGCCGGGAACGGCCGAACCGCGCTCGCCGGTCCCCATCGAATCGCTGTCGCTGTCGGCACGGACCGGGGTCGCACCGCCGAGCTGGCCCTCTTCGGCGTCGGTCTTGAGGCGCGATGAGCCCTGGATGTCGCTGCCGCTGTCGGAGGTGTCGCTCGGGCCGAGCGATTCGGCGTTGCGGCCCTTGGCCTGCTGCGGCGCCCGATCGCCGCCCATGATGCTGCTCCGTGCCATCGTCGTCGCTCCTGTCTTTGCTCCTGCTTGTGGGACGAAGCATGCGGCAACGCCCATGCCCGAGAAGCGAGACGGGAGGTCGCGGCTTCGCTAGACTCGGGGGTTCCTTTTCCTGCGGCCTGCGGACCCTAGACGCGCTCGACCACGAGCGCGATTCCCTGGCCCACGCCGATGCACATCGTGCACAGGGCGTAGCGGCCGCCGCTGCGATGCAACTGGCTCACCGCGGTCGTCACCAGCCGGGCGCCGCTGGCGCCGAGCGGATGGCCGAGGGCGATCGCGCCGCCGTTCGGATTGACGCGCGGGTCGTCGTCGGCGAGGCCGAGATCGCGCAGCACCGCCAGGCCTTGCGCCGCGAACGCCTCGTTGAGCTCGATCACGTCCATCTGCGCCAGCGCCAGGCCGGTCAGCTCGAGCACCTTCCTCGTCGCCGGCGCCGGGCCCATGCCCATGATGCGCGGCGGCACACCGGCCGTGGCCATGCCGACGACGCGGGCGCGCGGCACCAGGCCGTGGCGCGCCGCGGCACGCTCGCTCGCGAGCAGCAGCGCACAGGCGCCGTCGTTCACGCCCGAGGCGTTGCCGGCGGTGACGCTGCCCTCGGGCTTGACCACGCCCTTGAGCTTGGCCAGCGCCTCGAGGCTGGTGTCGCGTGGATGCTCGTCCTTGGCGACGACGATCGGCTCGCCCTTCTTCTGCGCGATCGTCACCGGCACGATCTCGCCGTCGAAGAAGCCGCTCTTCTGCGCCGCCACCGCCTTCTGCTGCGAGGCGAGCGCCATCCGGTCCTGGGCTTCGCGCTCTATCTTGTAGTCGCCGGCGACGTTCTCGGCCGTCTCGGGCATCGCGTCGACGCCGTACTTCTCCTTCATCAGCTTGTTGACGAAGCGCCAGCCGATGGTGGTGTCGTAGACCGCGTTCGTGCGCGAGAACGCGCTCTCCGCCTTCGGCATGACGAAGGGCGCCCGGCTCATGCTCTCGACCCCACCGGCGATCATCAGCTCGGCTTCGCCGGCCCTGATGGCGCGGGCGGCGCTGCCGACCGCGTCCATGCCCGAGCCGCAGAGGCGATTGATCGTCGCGCCCGGCACGTCGATCGGCAGGCCGGCAAGCAGCGCCGACATCCGGGCGACGTTGCGGTTGTCCTCGCCCGCCTGGTTGGCGCAGCCGTAGAGCACGTCGGCGACGGCGGCCCAGTCGACCTTCCGGTTGCGTTCCATCAGCGCCTTGATCGGGATCGCGCCGAGGTCGTCGGTCCGCACCGAGGCGAGCGCGCCGCCGTAGCGGCCGAAGGGCGTGCGAACGGCGTCGCAGATGAAGGCGGTGGCGGTGTTGCTCATGGCGAAGGTCTCCTCTTCATGCAGCGGCGGCACGCGCGAGCGGCGCGCCGGTGAGCTCTTGCAGCTGGTCGTGGCTCATGCCGTCGACGATCTCGCGGACGACCAGGCCGGCCGGCGTCACGTCGATCACCGCGAGGTCGGTGTAGATGCGGGCGACGCAAGCGACGCCGGTGAGCGGGTAACTGCAGCGTTCGACGATCTTGTGCTCGCCGCTCTTGGTGGTGTGCTCCATCATCACGTAGGTCTTCTTGGCGCCGATGGCCAGGTCCATCGCCCCGCCGACCGCGGGAATCGCATCGGCCGCGCCGGTGTGCCAGTTGGCCAGGTCGCCGCGCGCCGACACCTGGAAGGCGCCGAGCACGCAGACGTCGAGATGGCCGCCGCGCATCATCGCGAAGCTGTCGGCGTGGTGGAAGAACGAGCCGCCGGGCAGCAGCGTCACCGGCTGCTTGCCGGCGTTGATCAGGTCGAAGTCCTCCTGGCCCTCGGCCGGCGCCGGGCCCATGCCGATGACGCCGTTCTCGCTGTGCAGCACCACCTCGCGCCCCTCGGGCAGGTGGTTGGCCACCAGCGTCGGCAGGCCGATGCCGAGGTTGACGACCGCGCCGTCGGGGATGTCGCTGGCGACCCGCATCGCCATCTCGACCCGGCTCCACTTCCTGGTGCTGCTCATGCCGCCCCCTTCGCCGTTGCCGCCGCGCCGCTGAAGCCGCCGGCACTGGTCGCGACCCGGTCGATGCGGACGATGCGCTGGACGAAGATGCCGGGCGTGACCACGGCTTCGGGATCGAGCTCGCCGAGGGCGACGATCCTGTGCACGGTCGCGATCGTCGTCTTCGCCGCCATCGCCATCACCGGGCCGAAGTTGCGCGCCGTCATGCGGTAGGTGAGGTTGCCCCAGCGGTCGCCGACCTCGGCCTTGATGAAGGCGTAGTCGCCGTGGATCGGCGCCTCGAGCACGTACATGCGGCCGTCGATCTCGCGCGTTTCCTTGCCCTTGGCGAGGTCGGTGCCGTAGCCGGTGGGGGTGAAGAAGCCGCCGATGCCGGCGCCGGCGGCGCGGATGCGTTCGGCGAGATTGCCCTGCGGCACCAGCTCGAGCTCGATCTTGCCGGCGCGATAGAGGCCGTCGAAATGATGGCTGTCGACTTGTCGAGGAAAGGAGCAGATGATCTTCTTCACCCGCCCTGCCGCGAGCAGCGCCGCCAGGCCGGTGTCGCCGTTGCCGGCGTTGTTGTTGACGATCGTCAGATCCCGCGCACCCTGCTCCAGGAGCGCCCCGACCAGCTCGTTCGGCAGGCCGGCGGTGCCGAAGCCGCCGACCATCACGGTCGCACCGTCGGGCACGTCGGCCACAGCGGCGGCGAGGCTGGCCACCTCCTTCTGGATCATGGTCGGGTCGTCTCCGGGCGCACTGCGCCCATGCCGGTGGGGAGCGAATGATGGCATGGGGACCGCGTGTCCGCGGTCCCGGTGCGCCGCGGCAAGCCCGTGGCTGCGCAGGGCACACGTGCGGACGCGGCGCACTGCGCGGCCAACGCCGCGCGGTACGCCGCGACTATGTCTGCGACCGGGGCCCGAACGGCGAGCGCCGTCGCGGCGCTTGCCGGACCCGAGCCGTTCTCAGCGGACGCTGCCGCGTCGGAACAGGTTGACGATGGCCAGCAGGATCACCGCGCCGAGGAGCGATACGCCCATGGCGGCGAGGCTGAAGTCGTTCGAGTTGATGGTGCCGGTGCCGAACATCGGCGCCAGCAACCAGCCGCCGAGAAACGCGCCGACGATGCCGACGACGACGTTGAGGACGATCCCTTGTTGGCCGTCGGTTCGCATGATCATGCTTGCCACCCAACCGATGAGGCCGCCGATGATCAGCCAGATGATGAAGTTCATGACGCTCTTCCTTTGCTGCCCGTTGCGTTGAAAAGCGACCCGGCTCGACTCCATCGTGGACTCGCAATCGGACCGACGCTTCGGTCGAACGAACACCGAATCGTGGGCTGTAGGCTAAGGCGTGCCGGCGCGGCTGCCAGAGGGCAGCGGCGTGACCGGATGTGGGCCGCGTCCTACAAGGACGGTCAGGCGACGAAGGCGAGGGCGCCGTCGTAGGCGCCGAGCAACACCGCGATCACGCCGATGTTCACCAGGAGATGGCGCCGGCCCTGGTCGATGCCGAGGCCGATGCGCACGGCGATGCAGGCCCAAGCGGTGACCAAGAGCAGCGCGCCGGCCTCGCGGATGTCGAGGGCGTGGCCGCTGGCCTGGGCGAACCCGAGACCCACCATCCACAGGCCGGTGCCGAGCACGGCCGCGGCGGTGATCTCGTTGAATGTGGCCTTGCGCAGCTTGATGCCGAACAGCTTCATGAACGGGGCTTCCTTCCGGGCGGGCGGGCCGAAAGCAAGGCCCGTACCGCAAGGTTAATGAAGGATTGGCCGAGGGAAAGCCCGAGGAAGAGGGCTGTTGCCGACTATTTCGCGGCTTCAGGCCGGGCGTGCGCCGGCGCCGAAGATCCGCTTCAGGGCGTAGGGCGGCACCACCTCGAGCTGGTCGTAGCGGCAGTCCCGCGGCGACTTGTCCGGCCGCCAGCGAAGAAAGGTGGTGGCGTGGCGAAAACGGTCGCCCTGGAGGTGGTCGTATCGGACCTCGCACACCCGCTCCGGCCGGAGCGGCACCCAGGACAGGTCCTTGCCGGCACTCCAGCGGCTGGTGGCGCGGGGCAGGCGCTGCGCCGGCGCGGCGGGATCCGGCTCGGCAGTGGCGCCGTCGCCCCACGGATGGCCGGCGCTCGCGTTGCGGCGCAGCGGCGCCAGCTCCTCGACCAGTTCGCGGCGCCGGGCCATCGTGAACGAGGCGGTGATGCCGACGTGCTGCAGCCGGCCGGCATCGTCGAACAGCCCGAGCAGCAGCGAGCCCACCGCCTCGGGACCGCCCTCGGTCGTGCTCTTGTGCCAGCGCAGGCCGGCGACGACGCAGTCGGCGGTGCGCTGGTGCTTGATCTTCAGCATCGCCCGCTTGCCCGGCTGGTAGGGCGCGGCCAGCGGCTTGGCGATGACGCCGTCGAGACCTGCGCCCTCGTACTCGCGCAGCCAGCCGGCGGCCACCGCCCGGTCGCGGGTCGCCGGCGTGAGGTGGAGCGGGGCCTGGGCGCCTTCCAGCAGCTGCTCCAGGGCCGCCCGGCGCTCGGCCTGGCTCGCCGCCAGCAGCGACCGGCCGGCCGTGGCCAGCAAGTCGAAGGCGACGAACGAGGCCGGCGTCGCCAGCGCCAGCTTGGCGACGCGAGAAGCCGCCGGGTGCAAGCGCTGCTGCAGGGCATCGAAGTCGAGTCCGCCGGCGCCGACGACGACGATCTCGCCGTCGACGATGCAGCCCGGCGACAATCGCTCGGCCAGGGCGGCGTGCAGCTCGGGGAAGTAGCGGTCGAACTCGCGCAGGTCGCGGCTCTGGATCGCGGTCTCCCGCCGGGCGCGGCGAAACACCAGGGCGCGAAAGCCGTCCCACTTCGGCTCGAACAGGAAGTCGCCCTCGGCCGGCAGCGCCTCGGCGACCTTGGCGAGCATCGGTTCGATCGGCGCAGCGGGCAGGGCGTCCAGGCGGGGCGGCGACATCCGCTCGCGAGGCAATCGGCGCGCCGACGCTCAGGCGATCGGCGCGCCGATGCTCAGCCGGCCGCCTCGGCCGGCGACGCCGGATTCAGGGTGATCCTCGCCTCGAAGCCGAGCTCGTGGCCGGGCGGCGGCGAGCTGAGCTCGAGGCGGCCGTCGTGCTTGTCGACGATGGTGCCGACGATGGACAGGCCGAGTCCGTAGCCGGCGGCGTCGCGCGTGTGCCGGACATGGCGGTGGCGCAGGGTTTCGAGGGTGGCGGCGGGCACCGCCGGGCCGTCGTTGCGCACCGCCAGCACGCACGGCGCGAGCACCTCGATCGTGACCCGGGCGTCGCCGCCGTAGCGCAGCGCGTTCTCGACCAGGTTGCGCAGCGCGATCGCCAGCGAGTCGACGTCGCCGCGGGCCGGCAGGACCCCGCTCTCGGCAATCTCCAGATCGAGCCGCCGGCGCGCCGCCTCCGAGCTCCAGAACTCCTCGGCGACGGTGGCAGCGAGCTGCACCAGGTCGACCGACTGGCGCGTGAACCCGCCCGACGACTCGGCGCGGGACAGCTGCAGCAGCTTGTCGGCCCGATGGCCGAACGTGGCCAGGGCGTCGAGCGCCGCCTGCACGTCGGCGCGCGACAGGCCCTGGTCGAGCGCGGTCTGCAGGCGCAAGCGCACCGCGGCGAGCGGCGTGCGCAGCTCGTGCGCGGCGTTGGCAGCCAGCGAGCGTTCGGTGTCGAGCGCGCGCTCCAGCCGGCCGAGCAGCCGGTTGACATGCTGGCCCACGGAGTTCAGCTCGGCCGGCAGGTGGTCCAGGGCGATCGGCGACAGGTCGCTGCCGCTGCGCCGGGCGATCTCGCCTTCGAGCTCCTGGACCACGCGCAGCTCGCGCCGGGCGATCCGGCGCAGCATCAGCGCCAGGAGGGGCAGCACGGCCAGCAACGGAACGAGGAGGCCGAGCAATGCCCCGTTGCGGGCCTCGCGCCGCTCGGCCAGGGCGTCGGCAAGGTGCAGGTACAGCGGCCGGGTCGGATGGGCCACGGTGAAGACGCGCCACGGCCCGGTCTCGGCGAAGCCGGTGCGCAGGGGCACCGCGAACAGCGTCGCCGGCGCCTCGCGCGAGCGCATCAGCATCCGCGACCCGGCGTCGGCGAGCTGGAAGATCACCGGGTCGTCGTCGATGATCGGCTCCTTCGCGAGCATCGGCAGGCCGTCGGGATCGAGCTTGCCGCCCGTGCTCGCCTGGTCGAGGTCGTGCACGGCGATGTCGACCATCCGGTGCGCGCTCTCGATCATCTCGTTGTCGAAGTTGTGGTTGATCTCCCGGTCGACGTACCAGGTGGCGCCGACGACGCAGCCCAGCCAGACGCCGCCGACCCAGAGCATCAGGGTGCGCGCCAGGCGGTCGGCCAGGCGCGGCGGTCGGCCGGGACGGGTCACGTCGACGGCGCGGAGAAGGCCAGCCGGTAACCGAGGCCGCGCAAGGTCTGGATGTGCTCGCGGCCGAGCTTCCTGCGCAGCCGGCTGACGAAGACCTCGAGCGTGTTGCTGTCGGCCTCGTCCGCGAAGCCGTAGAGGGCATCCTGGAGCGCGTCGCGGGTATGGATGCGCTCGGGCCGCATCGCCATCACCCTGAGCAGCGCCCATTCCTTCTGCGTCAGCACCACCGGCACGCCGTCGCGCCGCACCAGGTCGTTGGCGAGGTCGATCTGCAGCGAGCCGAGCTGCACCATCGACTCGCCACCCCCGGTCCTGCGCTGCACCGCCCGCAGGCGGGCGAGCAGCTCTTCCGGGTCGTACGGCTTGGTGAGGTAGTCGTCAGCGCCGGCGTCGAGGCCGCGGATCCGGTCGCTCACCCGGTCGCGCGCGGTCACGATGATCACCGCCGGCTGCTCGCGCAGGGCACGCACCGCCGGCATCAGCGACAGGCCGTCACCGTCCTCGAGATGGAGATCGAGCAGGACCGCGCTGTACTGGGCGGTCAGCAGGGCGCTGCGCGCCTCGTCGAGGCGGCCGACCACGTCGACTACGAAAGCCTTGGCGCGCAGGTAGCTGCGGACCGCATCGGCCAGCTCGACGTCGTCTTCCACCAGAAGGATCCGCAAACCCGACTCCCCATGAGTGAATTCCGAGTCTAGTTTCGCCTTTTGGCGCAAGCTGAACGGATTCTGAGCGGTGCATTCAGCAGCTCTTCAGAACCGCTTCCTAGGCTCGGCCCATGTCCTTTGGAGTCAACGCCAACCCTGCGCTCGCCCCGCTATCGCCGGCGGCGACGGCACCCTTTGACGCCCGCGCGGAGCTGACGCGCGACCTCCTGATCCTCGGCACCGGGCTGCTGGTGCTGATCGTCTGGGACGCGCTCGGCCTGGATCTGCCCGTCTCGCGCCTCTTCGGCAATGCGGGCGGCTTCGCCCTGCGCGATCAGTGGTTCGTCTCCGACGTGCTGCATTCGGGCGCGCGCTACGTCGCTTGGGCGTTCGCGCTGGTCCTGGTGGTCGGCATCTGGCGGCCGCTGCCCTTCGCCCGCGGCCTGACGCGCAGAGAGCGCGTCGCCTGGGTCCTGGCGACGGTCGCCTGCGCCCTCCTGATCCCCTTGCTGAAGCTCGCCAGCCTGACCAGCTGCCCCTGGTCGCTGGCCGAGTTCGGCGGCACCGCGACCTATGTCTCGCACTGGGCGATCGGCCAGGCCGACGGCGGGCCGGGGCGCTGCTTTCCGGCCGGCCACGCGACCGCCGCCTTCTGTTTCCTGCCGGGCTGGTTCATCCTCCGGCGGGTGGCGCCGGTGGCGGCCCGGCGCTGGTTGATCGTCACCCTGGTCGCCGGAGCGG
>DATCGH010000480.1:0-4881 GCA_036509055.1 Caldimonas sp. | reverse complement strand
AAGCCGCCCATCGTGAAGACGAAGATGAAGCCGACCGCCCAGAGCATCGGCGTCTCGAAGGTCATCGAGCCGCGCCACATGGTCGCGATCCAGTTGAACACCTTCACCCCGGTGGGCACGGCGATCAGCATGGTCGCGTACATGAAGAACAGCTGCCCGGTCACCGGCATGCCGGTGGTGAACATGTGGTGCGCCCAGACGATGAACGAGAGGATCGCGATCGACGCCGTGGCGTAGACCATCGAGGTGTAGCCGAACAGGCGCTTCCTGGCGAACGCCGGGATGATGGCGCTGATGATCCCGAATGCCGGCAGGATCATGATGTAGACCTCGGGGTGACCAAAGAACCAGAAGATGTGCTGGTACATCACCGGGTCGCCGCCGCCCGCCGGGTTGAAGAAGTGGGTGCCGAAGTGGCGGTCGGTCAGCGTCATCGTGATCGCGCCGGCGAGCACCGGCATCACCGCGATCAGCAGGTAGGCGGTGATCAGCCAGGTCCACGAGAACAGCGGCATCTTCATCAGCGTCATCCCGGGGGCGCGCATGTTGAGGATGGTGACGATGATGTTGATCGAGCCCATGATCGAGCTCGCGCCGAGGATGTGCAGGGCGAAGATGCCGGCATCCATCGACGGGCCCATCTGCAGCGTCAGCGGCGCGTAGAGGGTCCAGCCGGCGGCGGGCGCGCCGCCGGGCATGAAGAACGAGCCGACGATCATGAGCGCCGCCGGGATGAGCAGCCAGAAGCTGAGGTTGTTCATCCGGGCGAACGCCATGTCGGGCGCGCCGATCTGCAGCGGGATCATCCAGTTCGCGAAGCCGACGAACGCCGGCATGATCGCGCCGAACACCATGATCAGGCCGTGCATGGTCGTCAGCTGGTTGAACAGCTGCGGGTTGACGAACTGCAGCCCGGGGTGGAACAGCTCGGCCCGGATCATGAGCGCCAGCAGGCCGCCGACCATGAACATCGTGAACGAGAACAACAGGTACATCGTGCCGATGTCCTTGTGGTTCGTCGCGAACACCCAGCGCCGCCAGCCGTGCGGCGCGCCGTGATGCTCGTGGTGGTCATCGTGGGCGTGGTCCGCCGCGTGGCCGTGTCCGCCGTCTTGTCCGCCGTGTTGTCCGATTACTGCGCTCATTCCTGGGTCCTCTGCGGATGACGGGGTCACTTGCGGGCGGCCGCGACTTCGGTCGGCTGCACGATCTGGCCGGTGGCATTCGACCAGTGGTTCTTGGTGAAGGTGACCACCGCCGCGATCTCGGTGTCGCTCAGCTGCTTCCACGCCGGCATGGCGCCCTTGTTGGCGCCCTCGAGGACGGTGTGGATCTGCTTGGTCTTGTCGGCGTCGAGCACGACCGGCGAGGCGTCGAGCGCCTTGACGCCGTTGCCGCCCTTGCCGTTGGCCTGATGGCAGACCTGGCAGTTGGCGCTGTAGACCTGCTCGCCGCGCGCCGACAGGCCGGCGAGGTCCCAGACCTTGCTCGGGTCGTCCGCCTTGGCCGCCATCTCCTTCTGGCGCTCGCCGACCCAGGCGCTGTACGCCTGCTGCGACAGCACCTTGACATGGATCGGCATGTAGGCGTGCTCCTTGCCGCAGAGCTCGAAGCACTGGCCGTAGAAGTCGCCCTCGCGATCGGCCTTGAACCAGGTGTCGCGCACGAAGCCCGGCAGCGCGTCCTGCTTGACGCCGAGCGAGGGCACACCCCACGCGTGGATGACGTCGCTGGCGGTGGTGATCACCCGGATCTTCTTGTTCACCGGCACGATCAGCGGGTTGTCGACCCGGAACAGGTAGTCGTCGCCGCTGGGCTTGCCGGCGTCGGAGGCTTCGCGCTGAGTCGGGTCGAGGGTCGAGAGGAAGCCGATGCCCGCGCCCTCGCCGTTGAGGTAGTCGTAGCCCCACTTCCACTGGTAGCCGGTGGCCTTGACCGTGAGATCGGCGGCGCTGGTGTCCTTCATCGCCACGACCACGCGGGTCGCCGGCAGGGCCATCAGGATGACGATGATGAACGGCACCACCGTCCAGGCGATCTCGACCGTGGTGCTCTCGTGGAAGTTCGCCGCCCGCGCGCCCTTGGACTTGCGGTGCCGGATGATCGAATAGAACATCACGCCGAACACGGCGAAGAAGATCACCAGGCAGACGACCAGCATGAAGTTGTGCAGCCACTGCATGTCGCCGGCAATGGCCGAGGCCGGCGGATGCAGGTCGTACTGGTTCACCTTCGGGCCGCCGGCAAGGTCGTTCACCGCCCACACGGGCAGCGCCCATGCCGCGCCGAGGACCAGGGCGAGCCGGCTGAACGCTCGGCCAAGGGATCGAATCGTCATCATCTGTGGTGCCACGTTTCGAGAATTCTTCGGGTTGTCTGTCGTCAGGCGGTCGCAGCGCTGGCCGACCGGCGCAGCGCCGCGCGCAGCTCGTCGGCCAGGGCGGGGCGCAGCTCGGGGCGCACGAACCGGCCGACGGCGATGTGCCGCCCCTCGCCGGAAAGCTCGATCAGCGAGCCGTCGCGATCCGCGGGCTCGACCCGGACCCAGGCGGGCGCCACGAAATCGGCCTGCTCGATGCGCCGCCCGAGGGTGCAGGCGACGCTAAAGCGGCCCGGCCGCAGCACCAGGCTTTCGTTGTCGGCCGCATGGCGGGCGTAGATGAGGATCGCGGCGCCGACGGCGAGCAGCTCGGCACCGGCGAAGGGCAGGATGAAGGGCGCGCCCTGGATCCAGAACAGGCCGCCGATGCCGAGGCCGACGGCGCACAGGCTCAGGTAGACGCGGAGGAGCTGGCGCGGCGCCAACGAGCAGTTGCGTTTCATGTGCCAGCGCATCGAGCCATCGGTCTCGTCGGCGACGCAGGCGAAGCGAGGCGCCGGAGCGGGCGACCCGAGGCCGCGCGAAGCGTGAACACTGAGAGCTGACATCCTGCGCTGGGTCGCCTGGGTGGGGCCTGTCGAGTAGCCCCGACAAAAGCCAGGGATTTTAGCGTACGCAATCAGGCCGGTCGGCGTGGACGCCTCACCATTGCGCGCATGTCGTCGAGCGAGACCGCCGCGTCGCCGCCCTGAAGACGCGGCGCCGCCTTGAATCCGTGGCCGTAGGCGATCTCGAAGCTGAGCGAGATCCGGCCATCGGCCCCGGCGCGCGCCCCGAGCGCGGCGACCAGACGACGACGCCACGCCGGCGTGCGCAAGCCGGCGAAGCGATCGGGCGCGGCATTGCCGCCGAGCTGGCGCAGCTCGGCGAGCAGCGCCTCGGCGTCGGCCCAGCTGAGCGTCAGCGTCTCCTGGTCGAGCACCGGATCGGCGAAGCCGGCGGCGACGAGCATGTCGCCGAGATCGTGCATGTCGATGAAGCCGGGGGTCGGCGCCGGCCAGCCGAGGGCCGCATAGAGCTCGCGCAACTCGGCGAGCGTTCCCGGGCCGAGGCAGGAGAAGGCGACGAAACCGTCGATCGCGAGCAGCGCGTGCCAGCGCGCGAACAGCGCCGGCGGATCGATCACGCCGTGCAGCACCATGTTGGCCCAGACGAGCTGGGCGCGACCCAGGGCCGCGTCGGGCTCGCCGACGACATGGGCCGACGCCACCCGCGACCGGCCGAGCGACCACCAGCGCCGCTCGGACGATCGCCCGGCCCGCGCCAGCCAAGACGCATCAGGCTCGACGGCGACGATCTCGGCTTTCGGATAGCGCTGCCGCAGCGCCTCGTGGCCGCCGCCGGGACCGCCGCCCCAGTCGAGCACGCGCTCGGGCTCGACGCGCATCGGCGCCAGGCGCTCGGCCAGGCGACGGGCCGCCTCGAGGTGCAGCCAGGGCGGCTCGGGCCGTGCCGCCATCCGTCGGAGCGCCCGCTCGACCGCGACCGCATCGAGGCGGCGCCCGCCCGCGCGATCGTTCGCATCCATGGCGGGCAGTATATTGAGCCGATGCCGGCGGCCCGCCCTCTTCGCGCCCGGCCCGGCGGGCGCCTGGCCGCGGCGGCGATGCGCTGGCCGAGCCTGTGCGCTGTCTGCGAAGGCTGGGGCCTCGGCCGCGTCTGCGCCGATTGCCGCGAGCGCTTCGCGCCGCTCGTGCCGCGCTGCCGACGCTGCGCCCTGCAGGTTCCCGCAGGCATCGAGGTCTGCGGCGAATGCCTGGCCGCGCCGCCGCCCTTCGACGCCGCCTTCGCCCGCGTCGACTACGCCTATCCGTGGGACCGCTTGATTCCGGCCTTCAAGTTCCATGCGGCCCTCGACCTCACGACGGTGTTCGTCGCGGCGATGCTCGAGGCCGGCGCCGGACGCGCCATCGATGCGTCCGAGAGCCTGGTCGTTCCGGTGCCCCTGAGCGATGCGCGCCTGCGCGAACGCGGCTTCAACCAGGCCTGGGAGCTCGCCCGGCGGCTCGCACCACGGATCGGCGGTCGCGCCGAGTCGTCGCTGCTGGTGCGCCTGCGCGAGACGGCGCACCAGATCGCCTTGCCGCCGGACGAGCGCGCCGGCAACGTGCGCGACGCCTTCGCGGTCGAGCCGCGGCGGCGCGGCGAGATCCGCGGCCGAACGGTGGCGCTGATCGACGACGTGATGACCACCGGCAGCACCGCCGCCGAGATCGCCCGCGTGCTCCGGCACGCCGGCGCGGCGCGCATCGAGGTCTGGGTCGTCGCCCGAACGCCGCGGCCCGGGGATCGCTAGCGCGACGCTTCCCCATGTTCAACATCGTCTTGGTCGAGCCGGAGATCCCGCCCAACACCGGCAATGTCATCCGCCTCGCGGCCAACACCGGCGCGGCGCTGCATCTGGTGGAGCCGCTCGGCTTCGCGATGGAGGACAAGCTGCTCCGCCGCGCCGGCCTCGACTATCGCGAGTTCGTCGACGTCCGGCGGCATGCGTCCTGGCC
>DATCGH010000479.1:0-7938 GCA_036509055.1 Caldimonas sp. | reverse complement strand
CGGCCGGCGTCCTTGGTCGCCTGGCGCTGGGCGTCGTTGAAGTAGGCGGGGACAGTGATGACCGCGTCGGTCACCTTCTCGCCGAGATAGTCCTCGGCGGTCTTCTTCATCTTGCGCAGGATCTCGGCCGAGATCTGCTGCGCCGCGAGCTTCTCGCCGCGCACTTCGACCCAGGCGTCGCCGTTGTCGGCGGCGACGATCTTGTAGGGCATCAGGCCGATGTCCTTCTGCACTTCCTTTTCGGTGAACTTGCGGCCGATCAGGCGCTTCACCGCGTAGATGGTGTTCTTGGCGTTGGTCACCGCCTGGCGCTTGGCCGAGGCGCCGACCAGGATCTCGCTGCCCTCCTGATAGGCGACGATCGACGGCGTGGTGCGGGCGCCCTCGCTGTTCTCGATCACCTTGGGGGTGTTGCCTTCCATGATCGAGACGCAGGAGTTGGTGGTCCCGAGGTCGATGCCGATGATCTTTGCCATGTTGTTCTCCAGAGATTGAATTCGATGGATCCGAGTTGTGGATAACTCAGTCGTTTTTCAAGCGAAGGATCAGGCCGAGGCGCTGACCGTGACGAGAGCCGGCCGGAGCACCCGGTCGGCGATCATGTAGCCCTTTTGCAGCACCGCGACCACGGTGTTCGGCTCCTGCTCCGCCGGCACGACGCTGATGGCCTGGTGCTGGTGCGGGTCGAATTTCGAGGCCGGTGCCGGATTGATCTCGAGGACCTTGTTGCGCACCAGCGCGGCACTCAGCTGACGCAGCGTGGCGTGCACGCCTTCCAGCATCTGCTCGGTCGTCGCCGCCGGGATCGAGATCGCCGCCTCCAGGCTGTCCTTCACCGGCAGCATGCTTTCGGCAAAGCCCTCGACGGCGTACTTGCGGGCCTTGGCCACTTCCTCCTCGGCCCGGCGGCGCACGTTCTCGGCTTCCGCCTTGGCCCGCAGGAACGCATCCGACAGCTCGGCGTGCCGGGCTTCGAGGTCCGCGCTAGAGGAAGGCGGGGAAGAGTCGGGGCCTGCCGCGGCGTTGGCGGCCGGGTCGAGCGCCGGCGAGGTGGCGGGAGCGGCCGGTTCCTGGCCGGCGTCGGCGGGCGAAGAAGAGGGGTTCTGGGCAGTCATCCAAAGGACTTGGGCGCATTCCCTTGCATTTCAAGGGGCCAATTCGTGCCCGGATGCCGAATCCCTTTCAGTCGCTGTCGACCGAGGCGCTCCAGCGATTCCAGTCGGCGAGCTGGCGGCGGTCGCGCTTGGTCGGTCGGCCGGCCTCGATCGCCGATGCCGGCTCCGGCGACAGTCGATGCGCCAGGGCGGCGGCCTCCCGGGCGGCGATGCTTTCCGCCGTCTCCTGGTAGAGGGCCTGGGCGACCGGTGCCGGCCCGCGCGAGGCGCTGACGCCGAGAACGATCACCGTTCTGCCCACGGTTCCCTGGCGCAGGGCGAGGGTGTCGCCGGTGCGGACTTCGCGCGAGGCCTTCGCGACCTGGCCGTTGGCGAGGACGCGGCCGCGTGCAATCTCTTCGGCGGCGAGGGAGCGCGTCTTGAAGAAGCGGGCGGCCCACAGCCACTTGTCGAGCCGGACGCCGGCTTTCGGGTCGGATGCCTGCATTGGGAGCGATTGTCCGGCAAGCCGCAGGTCCGGCCGGCGCGCTTCCGGCGGCCTGGCCGGCATCGGCATATTCCCTTAGCAATCGAGCCGCGCCGGGGCGCCGGGGGCGTCGAAAATCGACGCTTTCGCCCAACGGCTTCTTCAAGGCTCCTCAAATGCGTCGAGATACCTTCCTGCGTGGCCTCGCGGCTCTGGCCGCAACCGGCACCCTGCCCCTCGCGGCCCGCGCCGCCACCAACTACAAGATGATGCTGCCGGCCAACCCGGGCGGCGGCTGGGACACGACCGGCCGGGCGATCGGCAAGTCGATGCAGGAAGCCGGCGCCGGCTCGATCACCTACGAGAACAAGGGCGGCGCCGCCGGCGCGATCGGCCTGGCGCAGTTCGTCAACTCGTCCAAGGGCGATCCGACCGCGCTCATGACCATGGGCGCGGTGATGCTGGGCGGCATCATCACCGGCAAGCCGCCGGTGTCGCTGTCGCAGGCGACGCCGCTGGTCCGCCTGACCAGCGAATACAACGTCTTCGTCCTGCCCGCGGCCTCGCCGCTGAAGACGATGAAGGACGTGGTCGAGCAGCTCAAGAAGGACCCGGGCAGCGTCAAGTGGGGCGGCGGCTCGCGCGGCTCGACCGAGCACATCGCCGCGGCGATGCTGGCGCGCGAGGTCGGCGTCGATCCGGCCAAGATCAACTACGTCGCCTTCCGCGGCGGCGGCGAGGCGATCGCCGCGATCCTGGGCGGCAACGTCACGGTCGGCGGCAGCGGCTACAGCGAGTTCGCCGAGTACATCACCACCGGCAAGATGAAGGCGATTGCCGTCACCTCGGACACGCGCCTGAAGGGCATCGACGTGCCGACGATGAAGGAGCAGGGCTACAACGTCGTCATCGGCAACTGGCGCGGCGTCTACGGCGCCAGCGGCATCACCCCGGCGCAGCGCAAGGAGCTGATCGACATGCTGGTCAAGGCGACCAAGACCAAGTCGTGGGGCGAGGCGCTGGAGAAGAACAACTGGACGCCGGCGCTCCTCACCGGCGCCGACTTCGAGAAGTTCGTCGACGACGAGTTCGCGAGCCTGCGCGCCGTGATGCACAAGTCGGGAATGATTTGAAAGGCGTGTCGCCCCAGCTCGCGATCGGCGTCGGCACGCTCGTTGTCGGCGTCGGGATCGCGCTCGGGGCGATCGGCATCTCGTCGGAGGCCGGCTATTCGGGCGTCGGCCCGAACTTCCTGCCCTGGGTGGTCGGCTCGATGCTGGTGCTCTGCGGCATCTTCCTCACCCGCGAGGCGCTCACCGGCGGCTATCGCAACATGGACGAGCCGTCGGGCGCGGCCACGGGCCACTGGCCCGGCTTCGCCTGGGTCTCGGCCGGCGTTCTGCTCAATGCCGCACTGATCACGACCCTCGGCTTCATCCTCAGCTGCGCCCTCTGCTTCGTGCTCGCGGTGCGCGGCTTCAAGTCGGCCGAAGACCGGCTCGACCTCGGCCTGCGCGCCCTGGTGGTCGATGCGGCGGTCGGCTTCGCGATCGCCGCACCGGTGTACTGGATGTTCTCGCAGCTGCTCGGCATCAACCTTCCGGGGTTGACCTCGACCGGCTGGATCTGACCCTGCGGCCATGATCGACCTCTGGAACCAGCTGCTGCAGGGCTTCCTCACGGCCGGGACACCGGTCAACCTGCTCTGGGCGCTGCTCGGCTGCACCGTCGGCACCGCGGTCGGCGTGCTCCCCGGCATCGGTCCGGCGACGGCGGTGGCGATGCTGCTGCCGATCACCGCCAAGGTCGACGCCACCGCGTCGATGATCTTCTTCGCCGGTATCTACTACGGCGCCATGTACGGCGGCTCGACCACCTCCATCCTGCTCAACACCCCGGGCGAGGCGGGCTCGATGGTGACGGCGATGGAAGGCAACAAGATGGCCAAGAACGGCCGCGCCGGCGCCGCCCTGGCCACCTCGGCGATCGGCTCGTTCGTCGCCGGCACGATCGCCACGGTGCTGGTGACGCTGTTCGCGCCGCTGGTCGCCGCCTATGCCGTGCGCCTCGGGCCGCCCGAGTACTTCCTGCTGATGGTGCTGGCGTTCACGACGGTGACCGCAGTTCTCGGCAAGAGCACCCTGCGCGGCTTCACCTCGCTCGCGGTCGGCCTCGCCCTCGGCATGGTCGGCATCGACCAGATCTCCGGCCAGGCGCGCTACACCGGCGGCGTGCCCGAGCTGATGGACAGCCTCGAGGTCGTCCTCATCGCGGTCGGCCTGTTCGCGGTCGGCGAGGCGCTCTACATGGTGCTCTACGAGGGCAAGACCGCCGAGTCCCAGAACAAGATGAGCAAGGTGCACATGACCGCGGCCGAGTGGAAGCGCTCGTGGCCGGCGTGGCTGCGCGCCACCGCGATCGGCTTTCCGTTCGGCACCATTCCCGCCGGCGGCAGCGAGATCCCCACCTTCCTCAGCTACGCCACCGAGAAGAAGCTGTCGAAGCACAAGGAGGAGTTCGGCACGGTCGGCGCGATCGAGGGCGTGGCCGGGCCGGAGGCGGCGAACAACGCGGCGATCACCGCCACCCTGATCCCGCTCCTGACCCTCGGCATCCCGACCTCGAACACCACCGCGATCCTGCTCGGCGCGTTCCAGAACTACGGCATCAACCCGGGGCCGCAGCTGTTCGACACCAACGGGGCGCTGGTCTGGGCGCTGATCGCCTCGCTCTACATCGGCAACGTGATGCTGCTGGTGCTCAACCTGCCGCTGGTGGGCATGTGGGTCAAGCTGCTCAAGATCCCGAAGCCCCAGCTCTACGCCGGCATCCTGATCTTCGCCACGGTCGGCGTCTACGGCATGCGCCAGTCGGCGTTCGACCTGTTCCTGCTCTACGCCATCGGCCTGCTCGGCGTGATCATGCGGCGCTTCGACTTCCCGACGGCGCCGGTCGTCGTCGGCATGATCCTCGGCCCGCTGGCCGAGGCGCAGATGCGCAATGCGCTCTCGATCGGCGAAGGCCGCTGGACCATCTTCCTGCAGCGCCCCGGCTCGCTGACGCTGCTGATCATCGTCATCGCGGTGCTGTTCCTGCCGCGGATCCTGAAGGTCCTTCGCAAGGAGCTCCCGAGGGAGCCCTAGGCCGAGGCGCCGGCCGCGCGGGCGCGCTGCTTCGAGCGCTCGAGATCCACCGGCTCGGGCGGAGGCGACGTCGTCCAGCCGCCCATGTGACTCAGGGCGATCGCGGCCAGCGCGGCGATGCCCTCGTGCTGATCGTTGAGGCAGGGGATGTAGCCGAACTCCTTGCCGCCGGCCGCCAGGAACGCGGCCCGCGCCTCCAGGTCGATCTCCTCGAGCGTCTCAAGGCAATCGGCGAAGAAGCCGGGGCAGAACACGTCGACCCGAGCCACGCCCTCTTTCGCCAGGGCGATCAGGGTCGGCTCGGTGTAGGGCTTGAGCCACTCGGCCTTGCCGAAGCGGCTCTGGAAGGTGACGACCACGTTCTCCTCGCGCAGCTTCAGGCGCTCGGCGAGGAGGCGCCCGGTCTTCAGGCATTCGCAGTGGTAAGGGTCGCCGAGCGTCAGCGAGCGCTTCGGCAGGCCGTGAAAGCTGAGCACCAGCCGGTCGGGGCGGCCGTGCGTCATCCAGTGGTCGCTGACGCGGCGCGCCAGGGCGCCGATGTAGCCCGGGTCGTCGTGCCAGTGCTTGACGAAGCGCAGCTCCGGCAGATTGCGGCGCCGCTTCATCCAGTCGGCGACGGCGTCGCCGACGCTCGCCGTGGTCGCCGCGGCGTACTGCGGATAGAGCGGCAGCACCAGCACCCGCTCGACGCCTTCGGCCCGAAGCGCATCGAGCGCGCCGGCGACCGACGGCTGGCCGTAGCGCATCGCGTGGCGGACGAGCACCGGCTGGCCGCGCTGCCCGAGATAGCCGGCAAGCAGCAGCGCCTGCTTCTCGGTCCAGACCTTGAGCGGCGAGCCCTCCTTCATCCAGATGCGCGCGTACTTGCGCGCCGACTTCGCCGGGCGGGTTCGCAGGATGATGGCGTGCAGGATCGGCAGCCAGACGAGACGCGGAATCTCGACCACCCGCGGGTCCGAGAGGAATTCCGCGAGGTAGCGCCGCACCGCCCTGGGCGTCGGCTCCTCGGGCGTGCCGAGGTTGCAGATCAGGACCGCGGTCTTCGCGGCCGTGCCGTGGCTGAAGGCCGGCTCGGGCGCGAAGCTCATCGCCCCGACCCCTGGCGCCGCCTCAAGGCTTGAGCCCGAACTCGAACGGTGCCTGGCGCTGCGTGTCGGCGAACTTCATCACCTCGAAGCGCACGCATGGGCTCACCGGCTCGCTCGGCGGCGTGCCCAGGCCGATGACGCCGGCGCCGTGCAGGGTGCAGGCGCCGCGGCGCAGGCTGATGATCTCGGGATCGTTGTCGAAGCGGACGTAGGTGCCGTTGTAGCTGAGGTCGGTGAGCTGGAAGGTGCCGCCGTGCCAGTCGATCCGGGCGTGCGAGCGCGACACCCGGTTGTCGTCGATGATGTAGGTGGCCTGGGGGCTCCGGCCGAGGATCACCGGTAGGCTGGTGCCGGAGTAGATGCGGTTGAGGTCGAGCCAGATCAGGCGAATGCCCTCGGGCTCGATCGACGCCGGCGCCATGTCGCCGAAGGCCGTCGCCGCGGTGTCGCCGAAGCGCCGCACGGCCTCCAGAAGGTGCACGTGCACCGGCTCGACCCGGCCACGCAGCTGCATCCGGTCGAGGCTGCGAAAGCGCGAGCGCTCCCAGTCCTCGAGGCCGTCGACGACGCTCGCCGTCGCCAGGGTCTCGTTGTCGCCGGCATGGTCGAGCAGCCGCGCCGCGACGTTGACGGCGTCGCCGAAGACGTCGCCCGACATCTCGACCACCTCGCCGTGCGCCAGGCCGACCTGGAGCTTGAGCGACGGCGGCGGCGCGCGCAGCTCTGCGGCATCGGCCGGGATGGGGGCCGGCAGGACGGCGCGGGCGAGCGAGTCGTGCATGTCGTCCGATGCCTGAACCGCCGCCGACGGCTCGGGAAAGATCGCCATCAGGCCGTCGCCGAGGGTCTTGACCACCTGGCCGCCATGCTCCTCGACCACCCGCGCGATCAGGGCGACGCTGCGGGTGACGACGGTGGTGGCCTCGGCGTTGCCGAGGGTTTCGTACATCGAGGTGCTGCCGCGCAAGTCGGCGAACAGCACGGTACGTTGGAAGACCTGGGTCATGCCGTTGGGTGCATGCTGCGCATCGCTGCCAAGTTTATAGCGGTCTGCACAGCAAAGAGGGTTCCAGCCTCGCGGCCGGAACCCTCAATGCCTGCGAGTGTTGCTAGAGCGTGTCGAGATAGGTGCGCAGCTTGTCCGAGCGGCTCGGGTGCTTGAGCTTTCGGATCGCCTTGGCCTCGATCTGGCGGATCCGCTCGCGGGTCACGTCGAACTGCTTGCCGACTTCCTCGAGGGTGTGGTCGGTCGACATCTCGATGCCGAAGCGCATGCGCAGCACCTTGGCCTCGCGCGGGGTGAGCGAGTCGAGGATGTCCTTGACCACGTCGCGCAGGCCCGCCTGCATCGCCGCCTCGATCGGCGCGGTGTTGTTGGTGTCCTCGATGAAGTCGCCCAGGTGCGAATCGTCGTCGTCGCCGATCGGCGTTTCCATGGAGATCGGCTCCTTGGCGATCTTCATGATCTTCCTGATCTTGTCCTCGGGGATCTCCATCTTCTCGGCCAGCGTCGGCGCGTCGGGCTCGAAGCCGAACTCCTGCAGGTGCTGGCGCGAGAGACGGTTCATCTTGTTGATCGTCTCGATCATGTGGACCGGGATGCGGATCGTGCGCGCCTGGTCGGCGATCGAGCGCGTGATCGCCTGGCGGATCCACCACGTCGCGTAGGTCGAAAACTTGTAGCCGCGGCGGTATTCGAACTTGTCGACTGCCTTCATCAGGCCGATGTTGCCTTCCTGGATCAGGTCGAGGAACTGCAGGCCGCGGTTGGTGTACTTCTTGGCGATCGAGATCACGAGGCGCAGGTTGGCCTCGATCATCTCCTTCTTGGCGTCGCGCGAGGCCTTCTCGCCCTCGTTCATGCGCTTGTTGATGCGCTTCAGGTCCTCGAGCGGCACGACCGCGCGGGCCTGCTGCTCGGTCAGCTTCTTCTGCAGCTCCTGGACCGGAGGAAGGTTGCGCGCCAGGATGATGCTGTAGGGCTTGGCGGCGGCGACTTCCTTCTCCGCCCACTTCAGGTTGAGGATGTTGGGCGGGAAGTTCTTGATGAAATATTCCTGCGGCATGCCGCACTTGTCGACCAGGATCTTGCGCAGCTCGCGCTCGTAGCGGCGCACGTCGTCGAC
>DATCGH010000478.1:0-4732 GCA_036509055.1 Caldimonas sp. | reverse complement strand
CGGCTGGAAATGCACGCCGTGGCGGCGCATCCAGTCGCGGCAGGTCGAAGACGCCCGGATCGTCAGGCGGGCGAGGCGCTCGTCGGTCAGGCCGCCGGTGACCTTGTGCAGGTCCTGCCAGTACTCCTCCTCGGGGTAGGCGTCGACCAGCACGTCCTGCGGCGCGTCGTGCATGCAGCGGATGTTGCGCGTGTGCGGCGAGTTGCCGCCGCGCCAGGCCTTCGGCGCGCTCTCGAGCAGCAGCACCGACGCGCCCGCCTCCCGCGCCGTCAGGGCCGCGCACAAGGCGGCGTTGCCGCCGCCGATCACCAGCACGTCAAGCAACGGCTCGCTTCCTCATCGTCGCGCCCACTGTACGGCACCGTGGGGCATGGAACCGTCTGCGCCTGGCGCGACAACGCATCGCGCCCGTGCCGCGCGGACTCACTCGACCGTGACCTTGGCGCTCTTGACCAGGTTCACCCAGAACTTGCCGTCCTCGACCAGGAACTCGGCGAATTTCTCCGGCGACGTCGAGAGCGACACCTCGGTGCCCTCCCGCGCCAGTGCCGCCTTGACCGAGGGCTCCTGCATCGCCGCGGCGGTGGCGTCGTAGATCTTCCTGAGGATTGCCGGCGGCGTGCCCGCGGGCGCGAACACGCCGTACCAGAACTCGAGGTTGTATTCCGGCAAGCCCGCCTCGCGCATGCCGGGCAGATCGGGCACGAGCGGCGAGCGCTCGCGGGTGCTGACCGCGATCGCCCGCAGCCGGCCGCTCGAGGCCTGCGGCAACACCGACGGCGAGGTGCCGAAGGTTAGTTGCGTGTCGCCGGCCATCACCGACTGGATCGCCGGGGCGCCGCCGCGGTAAGGCACATGCGTCATCTGTGCCCCGGTGAGCTGGGTGAAGAGCGCCGCCCCGAGGTGCGGCGCCGAGCCGTTGCCCGAGGTCGAGTAGTTGAGCTTGCCCGGGTCCTTGCGCGCCACGGCGATCAGCTCGGCCACCGAGCGGATGCCGGTGCCGGGATTGACCGCGAGCACCAGCGGCGAGGTCGTGATCCTGGCGATCGGCGCGAGGTCGGCCAGCGAGTAGGTCAGCTTCGGATTGAGCGCCGGGTTGACCGAGATGCTGCTCGGGCTGGCGATCAGCAAGGTGTAGCCGTCGGCCGGCGACTTGGCGACCAGGTCGGCGGCGATGCTCGAGCCGTTGCCCGGCTTGTTGTCGACCACCACCGACTGGCCGAGCGCCTTGCCGAAGGCATCGCTCATGGTGCGGGCGACGTAGTCGGCGGCGCCGCCGGGCGCGAAGCCGATCACGAGGCGGATCGGCCGCGCGGGATAGCCTGCCGCCTGCGGCCAGGCCGCGCCGGCAACTGCGGCTAGCGCCAGCGCCAGCATCAGCTTCCTGCTTCTCATCGAATCTCCTTGTTCGCGCCGGATCTCAGGCGGCCTCCGGCAGGCGCAGGACGATCTTGCCGATGTGCGCGCCGCTCTCCATGCGCTCCTTGGCCTCGGGAAGCTCTGCAAACGCGAACGCCCGGTCGATGCGCGGCCGGATCCGGCCGGCGGCGAAGTGCGGCAGCACCTCGGCGACGAAGCGCGGCACCGCCGCCGCGCGCTGCTCCTTGCTGCGCCGCTTGTTCGAGACGCCGAACAGCGTCAGGCGCTTCGCATGCAGCGCTTCGAGATCGATGTCGGCATGGAGCACGCCGTCGACGTAGCCCACTGTCGCCAGCCGCCCCTCGAAGGCGAGGGCGCGGATGTCCTCGGCGAACACCGAGCCGCCGACGGTATTGACGATCAGGTCGACGCCGTGCCCGTCGGTCGCCTCCATCACCGCCGGGGCGAATTCGGCGGCGCGGGTTCGCAGAGCGACGTCCAGGCCGAGCGGCACGAGCGCGGCGAGCTTTTCGGACGAGCCCGAGGTGCCGATGACCTGCGCCCCGAGCACCTTGCCGAGCTGCAGCGAGGCCACGCCCACGCCCGAGGAGATGCCGTTGATCAGCAGCCATTGCCCGGCCGTCAGCCGCCCCTGCAGCATCAGCATGTCGTAGGCGACCAGGAAGGTCAGGGGAATGCTCGCGGCCTCGTCCCAGGAGAGCCCGTCGGGCACGGCCATCGCCTCGGCCGCTTCCATCAGCGCGAGCTCGGAGAAGGCGCCGGCGCAGCGGCCCATGACCCGGTCTCCGGGCCGAAAGCCGGTCACCTCCGCGCCGACGGCGACGACCTCGCCCGCGCCCTCCGCGCCGATCGCCTTCCAGGTTCCGGGTTGGCCATGCAGGCCGTGGCCGAGCAGGAACTCGCCGCGGTTGAGCGCAGCGGCGCGCATCCGCACCAGCAACTGTTTCGGCCCGGCCACCGGCGCCGGAACATCGCGCAGCTCCAGCGTCGTGGCGCTGTCGGTCATCTGCATCCACCACGACTGCATGACGGTCACCGGTGCGTGAACAGCATTCGCTGCCGCAAGCTCATGACGACAAGCCGCGCAACACCGCCTGGGTGAAGCTGGCGGTGTTGCCGCTGCCGCGGATGTCGCCGGTGCGCGCCTTGGGGTCGGCGACGGCCGCGGTGGTCGCCTGCGACATCGCCGCGGCCATGCGCACCGCGCCAGCGTTGCCGCGGCTGTGCCCGAGCCACTCGAACATCATCCGGGTCGACTCGATCATCGCGTAGGGATTGGCGATGCCTTTGCCAGCGATGTCGGGCGCCGAACCGTGGGTCGCCTGCGCCATCGCCACGTCGCCGTCGCCGATGCACAGGCCCGGCGCCATGCCCAGGCCGCCGACCAGGCCGGCGGCCTCGTCGGAGAGGATGTCGCCGAACATGTTGGTCGTCACCACCACGTCGAAGCTCTGCGGGTCGCGCACCAGTCGCATCGCGAAAGTGTCGACGATGACGTCGTCGACGCGCACGTCGGGGTATTCGACGGCGAGCCTGTTGCACTCCTCGACGAACATGCCGCAGCTCAGCTTGAAGACCGTGTCCTTGTGCACGTAGGTGAGGTGCTTCCTGCGCTGGCGCGCCAGCTCGTAGGCGGCACGCGCCACCCGGCGGCTGCCGGTCCGGGTGATGACGCGAACCGACAGGGTCACCTCGTCGGTCGGGCGGAATTCGCCCGAGCCGGCCACCATGTTGCGGTCGGGCTGGAAGCCCTCGTTGTTCTCGCGCACGATCACCAGGTCGACGCCGTCGTGCAGGCAGCCGATGTCCGGATAGGACCGGGTCGGCCGGACGTTGGCGAACAGGTTGAAGCGCTTGCGCAGGATCGGGTGCGGGTTGATCGCGTTGGCCACCTTCGGATAGGCGCGGTGGCCGATCGGCCCGAGGATCCAGCCGTCGAGCGTCTCCAGCGCCGCCATCGTTTCCGGCGGCAGGGTATGGCCGTGGCTCTCGAGCGCGGTCGCACCGATGGCGAGCGGCCGCCAGTCGATCGAGACGCCGTGCAACTCGGCCGCCGCACGTGCGATCTCGACCGAGGCGGGCACGATCTCCCGGCCGATGTCGTCGCCGTCGAGGATGCCGATGCGCAGCGGTGGGGGGGCGGTCATGCTCGATCTCCCTGAAGCGGCGTCACGGCCGGCACAGCGCCGTCAGCGGGCGGATGTCGCTGAGCGACGCCAGCGTCCGCCATTGTCCGGTGAGCTCGCGCGCCCGAGCGTCGCCGAGCACCGGCGCCACCAGCGCCGCGAACTTGGCTTCGAGCTGCGCGTCGGTCAGCGGATTGCGCAGCGAGCCGATCGCGTGCTCGACGCCGATCTCGATCCGCCGGCCGTCGCGCAGCTGCGCCGTCAGCCGGACCGCGTCCTCGTGGACGCTGTCGTCGACCGTGGCCTGCACCTTGGCGCGCAGCGCCACGACCTCGGGATCGTTGACCACCGCGTCGGAGAACTCGTGCTCGCCGGCACGGCCGTGGATCAGGCCGACCGCCGCGCCGTGATAGACGCTGAACTTGCCCTGCAGGCCGTCCTTCGGCTCTTTCTTGCCGGTGAGCTCGAGCACCAGCGAGTGGACGCGCAGGTCGATCCGCTCGACCTGTTCGGCGGTGATGCCCTGGGCATGGAGCTGCGCGCAGGCGTCGATGCTCGGATGGATGACGATGCCGCAGGCGAACGGCTTGTAGGTGTTGAACGAGATCTCGAAGCGCTCGCCGAGCTCCGCGGTGACCTCGCTCCAGTCGCGCTTGTCGGAGACAACTTGGACGAAGCCGCGCGGCGCCTCCAGCGCCCGCGGGCTGGCGGTGAAGCCGCGGCTCGCGAGCAGCGCCGAGAGCTGCCCGGCGCGCGCCGCGGCGCCGGGGTGGAAGGGCTTGGTCATGGTGCCGAACTGCTCGCGCAGGCCGACCGGCTGCGAGGCGGCGATGCCGAGCGCCATCGCCGTCTGCTGCTCGTCGAGGCGGAGCAGCCGGGCGCAGCCGGCGGCGGCGCCGAGCATGCCGGTGGAGCCGGTGATGTGCCAGCCGCGGTCGTAGTGGTCCGGGTACATGGCGTTGCCGATGCGGCAGGCGACGTCGATGCCGAGCACCAGCGCGTCGATCACGTCCCGGCCGTTGGCGCCGCGTAGCTCGGCCAGCGCCAGCACCGCCGAGGCCACCGGACCCGCCGGATGGATGATGGTCTTCAGGTGGGTGTCGTCGAAGTCGAAGGTGTGCGAGCTGATGCCGTTGAGCAGCGCGGCGCTGGCGATGTCGACGCGCTCGCTCCGTCCGAGGATGCCGGCCTGCTTCGCCGGCTCCAGCTCGTTCACCGCCTTCAGC
>DATCGH010000477.1:0-4753 GCA_036509055.1 Caldimonas sp. | reverse complement strand
GAGCAGGGTCACGCCCCACCACCAGAGCTGCGTCGGCAGCAGGTCGAAGGTGACGCGCAGGAGGCCATAGGCCGAGGTCTTCAGCATCACGCCGCTCATCAGCGCCGAGACCGGCGACGGCGCCGCCGGATGCGCCTCGGGCAGCCAGACGTGCAGCGGCACGATCCCCGCCTTTGCGCCGAAGCCGAACAGGGCGAGCAGGAATGCCACCGAGGCCCAGAACGGCGTCAGGTGCTGGGCACGCATGTTGGCGAAGGTGTAGTCGCCGGTGTTCGCCTGGAGCACGCCGAAGCACAGCAGGATGCCGATCGCGCCGATGTGCGCGACCAGCAGGTAGAGGTAGCCGGCGCGGCGGATCTCGGCGAGGCGGTGATTGGCGATGACGAGGAAGAACGACGACAGCGCCATCGTCTCCCACATCACCATGAAGGCGTAGGCGTCGTCGGCGAGAACGACCATCGCCATGCTGGCGAGGAAGACGTGGTATTCGAGGCAGAGCAGTCCGGGCGGCGTGCCCTCGCCCTTGCGGAAGTAGCCCGCGGCGAACGCCGAGACACCGGCCGCGGCCGCGCCGATCACCATGAGGAAGAAGGCGGAGAGGCTGTCGAGGCGAAGGTGGAAGGGCAGTCCCGGCAGCCCCAGCGGCAGGACGACGACCTCGGGCGTCGAGAACAGCGCGCCGAGGGCGACGCCGAACAGGACCAGCGCGATCGCGCCGCCGGCGGGAAACAGCACCTTGGCCACCCACGCCATGCGGCGCAAGGCGAGGATGCCGGCGGCGCCGACCAGCAGCCACGACGCGACGACGATCAGCGCCCAGTCCAGATGCAGCCAGCGCGCCGGCTCGGCCAATCCGCTCATGCGACGCTGGTCAGCCGCGCTTGCGTGCTTTCGCCGCAACCGCCGGACGGGCGCGGGCGGCCGGCGATCGCGGCGCTGCCGGCTGCGGTTCGGCGGGCGGCGCGGCCGCCCCGCTCGGGACGTAGGCGACGCCGTGCTGCGTCAGGTAGTCGCGGATGAGCTGGCGCACGACCTGCGAAGGCGTCTTGTCCTGGCGCGCGCACAGGAGCTCGAAGGCCGCCTTCTTGGCCGGGTCGATCAACAGCGTGAGTCGCGCCGTTTTCAGTTCCATGCGTACGACATGTTAATGAAATGTGTGCTCGAAGCATATCTCACGTGCATGACATTCGTCCAGCACCAGGCCCCGCGCACGGACGGAAGGGAGTCGCCCGGGGTCCTGGGCCTGGTTGGCCGGGTCGATCCAGGTGCTGCCGTTCGACCACCTGCGATCGCGCCCTGGTGTGACGGCCTCGGAGTGAGCGACTTCCGCGCTCGCGGGTGGCGCGGCCGCAACACTGTCACGGCTACCGGGAATAACCCCGCCGTCACGGCGGTAGTGCGTGGAGGTGCGGCCGATGCGGCCCACCTTCCTTTTCCCGTCTTTCCCGTCTTTCTCGTCGCCGCACACCTCATCGGAACCGCCATGACCCTTCTTCCTGCCGTCCCGTCCTCGCTTGCTTCCGCGTCCATCGTCAGCGTCGTGCTGCTTGCGCTCACCGCACCCGTTCGTGCCGTGGGCAACGCCGACGCCGGCCTCGCGCTGTACCAGGCGCGCTGCGCGGCCTGCCATTCGCTGGACTACAACGGCGTGGGCCCGGCGCACCGCGGCGTCTTCGGGCGCGGGGCGGCGCTCGCCCCGGGCTTCGCCTATTCCGACGCGCTGAAGTCCTCGCACCTGGTCTGGGACGAAGCCTCGCTCGAGCGCTGGCTCGCCGACCCGGAGAAGCTCGCGCCGGGCCAGCGCATGGGCGTCGACGTGCCCGATGCGAAGGACCGCGCCGACCTGATCGCCTACCTGAAGAAGATGAGCGCGGCCGGCAAGTAGAAGTGGCATGGAATAAACCGCGGCGGCCTCCGGTATGGCATCACAGGAGCGCGTCGAGCGTGTGTCACCAGCCTATCGGCGCCGCTCTCGCCCGGCCCCGCAACCTCCACCGGAATCCACCATGCAACGTCGTGATTTCCTCGCCCTCACCGCCCTCGGCGGTGGTGCCGTCTTCGCCTCCGGCCTCGCCGGGTGCGCCAGCCGTGCCGACGGCATCAACCAGACCGATTTCTACTTCGTGCAGCTGTCCGACACCCACTGGGGCTATCAGGGCCCCGCCAACCCGGACGCCGCGATCACACTGCGCAAAGCCGTCGCGACCGTGAACGCACTGGCGACGCCGCCCGAGTTCATCGTCTTCACCGGCGACCTGACGCACACCACCGACGATCCTGCCGAACGCCGGCGGCGTCTCGCCGAGTTCAAGTCCATCGTCGCCGACCTCAAGGTCAAGAACGTGCGCTTCATGCCCGGCGAACACGACGCCTCGCTGGACCGCGGCGCAGCCTACAAGGAGTTCTTCGGCGAGACCTCCTACACCTTCGATCACAAGGGCGTGCACTTCATCGCGATCGACAACGTCTCCGACCCGGGCGCGAAGATCGGCGACGAACAACTCGCCTGGCTGCGCGCCGACCTCGCCAAGCTCGACAGACAAGCCCCCATCGTCGTGCTCACGCACCGCCCGCTGTTCGACCTGGCTCCCAAGTGGGACTGGGCAACGCGCGACGGCGCACAAGCCGTCGAGCTGCTGATGCCGTTTGCCAATGTCACCGTCTTCTACGGGCACATCCACCAGGAGCACCACCAGATGACGGGGCACATCGCGCACCACTCGGCGAAGTCGCTGATCTTCCAGCTGCCGGCGCCGGGCTCGCAGCCCAACCGCACGCCGTTGCCCTGGGACGCGAGCGCGCCGTACAAGGGCCTGGGCTTTCGCGAGATCGAGGCCGAGGCGGCCGGCAGCGCATTCAAGGTCGTCGAGTTCCCGGTGGTGCGCGCATGACGGCGAGGCACACCAGTCGCCGGCGCGTGCTCAAAGGAGTCTTCGCCGTCGCCGGCGCGGCGCTGGTGCGCGTCGGCACCGCTCAGCCGGCGGCCGAACCGAGGGTCATCGAGATGACGGCGCGCCGCTTCAGCTACGAGCCGAACGAGATCACTCTGAAAGCCGGCGAGCGCGTGGTCGTCGCGATCCGCTCGCTGGACTTCGTGCACGGCATGAACATCCCCGACCTGGGCATGCGGCTGGACCTGGTGCCCGGGCGCGTGACGCGCCTCGAGCTGCAGCCCCAGGCGCCGGGCACGATCGACTTCGTCTGCGACAACTTCTGCGGTGACGGTCACGAAGAAATGCATGGCCGCTTCGTCGTCAGTGCATAGCAGCGGCGCCTAGGATCACCGCGTGAGCAACCGCCAGGTCTTCGAAGCGCTGGTTCTGCCGCATCTGGATGCGGCCCACAACCTCGCGCGCTGGCTGTTGCGCAGCGAGCAGGCCGCCGAAGACGCGGTGCAGGAGGCTTCGATGCGTGCCTTTCGCTACATCGAGACCCTGCGCGGCGACGACGCGCGCCCGTGGCTGCTGGGCATCGTGCGCAACACCTGCTTCACGATGCTCGAGCGTACGCGCAACCAGCCGCAATGGGTCGACTTCGACGAGGCCGAGTTCGAGGCCGCGCTCGGCGAAGCGCAGCATCGCGACACTGATCCGGAGGTGCTGCTGCAGAAGTGGCGCACCCGGTTGCAGATCGATGCCGCGATCCGCGCGCTCTCGCCACCGCTGCGCGAGGTGATCGTGCTGCGCGAGTTCGAAGACCTCGACTATGCGCAGATCGCAAAGGTCGTCGCCGTGCCGATAGGCACCGTGATGTCGCGCCTGGCGCGGGCACGTGGCAAGCTCCGTGCGGCGCTCTCATCAATCAGTCTGGGCGAATGACATGAGCCTCGATGACCAAGACCTGTCCTCGCTGATCCGCCGGAATGCCACGCGGCACGCGGCGCCCGACACGCTGCGCGCCGCCATCCGCACGCAGATCGCGCTAGCGGATGCCGGCCGCACCGGCTCGACCACACCGCCGAAGCCGACACGCCGCGCCTGGTTCGCGCTGCGCTGGCCCACCGCCTCGGTCAGCTTCGCGCTGGGCCTGGCCTGCGCGCTGTTCGTGCTCCCGCTGGCGCAGCGCCTGGACCTGAACGGCCCGCTCGACGCCGAACTCGTGGCCGACCATGTGCGCGCGTTGCAGGTGGGGCCGTTGACCGAGGTGGTGTCGACGGATCGGCACACCGTGAAACCCTGGTTCCAGGGCCGGCTCGACTATGCGCCGCCGGTGTTCGACCTCGCCGCCCAAGGATTCCCGCTGATGGGCGGCCGGATCGAGCATCTGCGCGGCAACGCCATCGCTGCGCTGGCCTATGCGCGCAACCGCCATGTGGTCGACGTCTTCGTGTGGCCAAGCGCCGCGCTGTCGGTGCCGCTGCGCAGCCAGCACAAGGGCTTCAACGTGCTGCACTGGGCCGACGGGTCGATGCAGTATTGGGCCGTGTCCGACCTCGAGCGCGCCGAGATGGAGCGTTTCGCGCAACTGTGGCGGGAGCAGGCTGCGGCCCAGTGAAAACGCGTCTGTCGGCCTGGGACTGCGGCCTGTCGCACGTCGCTGGCACTACCCAGTCTTGAGGACAGGGCTAGCGCAGGGGCCGGTCGAGCAGCCGCTCGAGCGTGCGCAGCGGCGAGCTCTCGGGATGGCGGAGGCTCTCGGCGTCGAGCAGGAAGGTCTGCTCCATCATGTGCTGCCCGCCCATCGCGGCGTGCAGGACCTGGTCGCTGTAGACGACCCAGGTCGTGCCCGGGGCGAAGTCGACCCGGACCTGCGG
>DATCGH010000476.1:0-9733 GCA_036509055.1 Caldimonas sp. | reverse complement strand
CGCCAAGCCGAACCACGAGGTCAAGGATCCCTACTACGGCGACGCCCTGTTCCATTTCTTCCAGGACCACTACTTCACGTCGGTGACGACGCTGATGGCCTCGCAGCACTTCGGCCGGGTCTCGCACCACGACGAGGAGTCGGAGATCCTGCGCGGCGGCATGCTGCTGTCGTACGGCCTCACCAAGGAATCGGGACAGATCTTCGCCCGGCTGATCGAGAGCACCTCGCCGAAGGTGCGCGACCGGGCCTGGTTCTTCCTCGCCAAGATCCGCTACCAGCGCGGCTACCTGCCCGAGGCCGAGAACGCCCTCGCCCAGGTCGAGAACCACCTGCCCGAGGGCCTGCAGGAGGAGCGGATCCTGCTCCAGGCGAACCTGCTGATGGCGCACGGCGACTACGCCGCCGCGACCGAGATCCTGAACGGCATGTCGCTCAAGGCGTCGAGCTCGCGCTACGCCCGCTACAACCTCGGCATCGCCCTGCTCAAGCTCGACGGCACGCCGCGCAGCATCGCCCGCGGCATGGCGATCCTCGACGACGTCGGCCGTCTGCCGGCCGAGAACGAGGAGTTCCGCAGCCTTCGCGACCGGGCCAACGTCGCCCTCGGCTTCACCGCCCTGGGCGAAGGCGACCCGAAGACGGCGCGCGGCTACCTCGAGCGGGTGCGGCTGAAGAGCCTGCAATCGAACAAGGCGCTGCTCGGCTTCGGCTGGGCCGCCGATTCGCTCAAGGATCCCAAGCTCGCGCTCGTGCCCTGGCTCGAGCTCGCCGGCCGCGACGTCGGCGATTCCGCGGCCCTCGAGGCGCGCATCGCCGTGCCCTACGCCTACGTCAAGCTCGGCGCCTACGGCCAGGCCCTCGACGGCTACAACACCGCGATCGCGGCGTTCGAGCAGGAGAGCAAGGCGCTCCGGGAATCGATCGTCGCCCTGCGCTCGGCGAAGTGGATAGACACCATGATCGACGCCAACCCCGGCGACGAGATGGGCTGGTTCTGGCGGCTCGGCGACCTGCCCGAGGTGCCGCACGCCTCACACCTGTCGCAGGTGCTGGCGCAGCACGAGTTCCAGGAAGCGTTCAAGAACTACCGCGACCTGCGCTACCTGGCGAAGAACCTCGACGACTGGAAAAGCAAGCTCGGCGTCTTCGACGACATGCTGGCGACCCGGCGCAAGGCCTTCGCCGACAAGCTGCCGCCGGTGCAGGCGCGCGCCGGCGACACCGGCATTGAGCTGCTGGCCAAGCGCCGCGAGGCCGTCGCCGACGAGATCGCCAAGGGCGAGCAGTCCGGCGACGGCGTCGCCTTCGCCGATGCCAAGGAACTCGACCTGCTCGCGCGGGTGAAGACGCTGCAGGGCGCGATCGACGCGCCCGGCGCCGAGGCCGAGGTCACAGCCCTGCGCGAGCGGGTCCGCCTCGCCGGCGGCCTGCTGTCGTGGCAGCTGGCGAAGAAGCAGACCGATCGCGTCTGGGCCCTGCAGAAGGACCTGCAGCGCATCGACGCCGAACTGGTCGAAGTCAAGCGGCGCGACGCCGAGCTGGTCGCGGCGCAGAAGGAAGAGCCGGCCCGCTTCGACCGCTTCGGCCAGCGGATCGCGGCGCTGAGGCCGCTGCTCGACGTCATGATCCCGCGGGTCGCGGCGCTGAGCCGCGAACAGCAGAAGGCGGTCCAGGACGTCGCCGTCGCCGAGCTCACGCGCCAGCAGGAGCGGCTCGCCGATTACACGATCCAGGCCCGGTTCGCGGTCGCCCAGCTCTATGACCGCGCCTACGCCACCAAGGAGCCCGAGCGTGCGACCGCCAAGCCCTGAGCACGCCGCCCGCGTGCGCACGGCGCTGCTGCTGGCCGCGGCGGCGTCGCTGGCGTCGTGCTCGATGTTCGGCTTCGGCAAGAAGGGCACGCCCGACAACGAGCCGACGCTGAAGACCCTGGCCGGCCGCGAAGTCACGGTGGAGCGCGATCGCACGGTCGTGGCCACCGAGGCGCAGGCGATCGATGCCTACCGCAAGTTCCTCGAGATCTCGCCGCGGGCACCGCAGCGCTCCGAGGCGATGCGCCGGATCGGCGACCTCGAGATGGACCTGGCCGACAACAGAAGCGCCACCGGCAGCGAGGCGCCCGACTACAAGGCGGCGATCGCCCGCTACAACGACTTCCTCAAGGCCTACCCGAACGACCCCGGCAACGACCGCGTGCTCTACCAGCTCGCCCGGGCCCACGAGCAGGGCGGCGACCTGAACACGGCGCTGAAGACCCTCGACCGCCTGGTCAAGGACTACCCGCTCAACCGATTCCGCGACGAGGCCCAGTTCCGCCGCGGCGAGCTGCTGTTCACCGCCAAGGACTATCCGAACGCGGAGAAGGCCTTCGCCACCGTGCTGGCGGGCGGCCCCACCGTCCCGTATTACGACCGCTCGCTCTACATGCAGGGCTGGTCGCAGTTCAAGCAGGCCCGGCTCGAAGACGCGCTGCGCTCGTTCTTCGCCGTGCTCGACCTCAAGATCGCCGGCAAGCAGGGCGAAGGCGGCATCGAGACCCTCGCCGGCCTGAGCCGCGCCGACCGCGAGCTGGTCGAGGACACCTTTCGCGTCACCAGCATCAGCCTGGCGAACCTGAAGGGGGCCGAGAGCATCCCCGAGTTCATCGGCGACTCGGCGGCGCGGCAGAGCTACGAGTTCCGGGTCTACGAGCAGCTCGGCGAGCTCTACATCCGCCAGGAGCGGACCAAGGACGCGGCCGACACCTTCGGCATGTTCGCCCGCATCCGGCCGCTGCATGCGCAGGCGCCGGTGCTGCAGGCGCGGGTGATCGAGATCTACGAGAAGGCGGGCTTTGCCAACCTGGCGCTCGAGGCGAAGAAGGAATACGTCGCCCGCTACGGCGTCGCCAGCGAATTCCGCCGCGCCAATCCCGAGGGCTGGGACAAGGCGCAGCCGCTGGTCAAGACCCACCTCGCCGAGCTGGCGCGCCACTATCACGCCAGCGCGCAGAAGACCAAGGCCAGCGCCGACTACCAGGAGGCGATCCGCTGGTACCGCGAGTACCTGGTCTCCTTCCCGAAGGACCCGACCGCCCCGCAGAACAACTTCCTGCTCGCCGAGCTGCTGTTCGAGGACCAGCGCTTCGCCGAGGCCGCGGTCGAGTACGAGAAGACCGCCTACGGCTATCCGGCACATGCGAAGAGCGCCGACTCGGGCTACGCCGCCCTGCTCGCCTACGTGCAGCAGCAGAAGAAGACGCCCGCCGCCGAGGTGCCGGCGCTGCAGCGCGCCAGCGTCGCCAGTGCGCTGCGCTTCGCCACCGCCTGGCCCGCCGACCCGCGCGCCGGCCCGGTGCTCGCCGACGCCGCCGAGAAGCTCTACGCCCTGCGCGACGGCGCCCAGGCCGCGGTGGTGGCGCAGCGGGTGATCGACCTGCAGCCGCCGGCCGCGGACGCGCAGCGCCGCGTCGCCTGGACCGTGCTCGGCCACACCTCGTTCGAGGCCAACGCCTTCGACCGGGCCGAGAAGCAATACGCCGAGGTGCTGAAGCTCACGCCCGAGCGCGACGCCGCGCGCAACGACCTGGTCGAGCGTCAGGCGGCCGCAATCTACAAGCAGGGCGAGCAGGCCCGCGCCGCCGGCCAGACGCGCGATGCCGTCGACCACTTCTCCCGGGTCGCGACGGTGGCGCCGCAGTCGACGGTGCGCGCGGCGGCGCAGTACGACGCATCGGCGGCGCTGATCGTGCTGAAGGACTGGGATGCGGCGATCCGCACCCTCGAGGATTTCCGCACCCGCTTCCCCAACCACACGCTCCAGGGCGAGGTCAGCGGCAAGCTCGCTGTCGCCTACCTGGAGAAGGGCCAGTGGGCCAGCGCCGCCGGCGAGTTCGAGCGCCTGGCGACGAGCAGCCCCGATCCGAAGATCGCCCGCGACGCGCTCTGGCAGGCCGCCGAGCTGTACGAGAAGGCCGGATCGCGGCCGAATGCGACCAGGACCTACGAACGCTTCCTGGCCAAGTACCCGCAGCCGCTCGAGCCGGCGATCGAGGCGCGCTGGCGGCTGTCCAAGCTGACTGCGGCCGACGGCAACGTCGCCCGCGAAGCGGCGCTGATGAAGGACATCTTCTACGCCGACCAGAACGGCGGCGGCGCCCGCACCGACCGCACCCGCTACCTCGGTGCGACCGCGGCGCTGGCGCTGGCCGAGCCGATCGCCGCCGAGTACCGCAAGATCGCCCTGGTCGAGCCGCTGCAGCGCCAGTTGCGCCTGAAGAAGACCAAGATGGAGGAGGCGCTGAAGGCCTATGCGGTGGCCGCCGACTACGGCGTCGCCGACGTCTCCACCGCCGCCACCTATCGCATCGCCACCGTCTACCGCGACATGGGCAAGGCGATGATGAGCTCGGAGCGGCCGAAGAAGCTGAGCAAGGTCGAGCTCGAGCAATACAACGTGCTGCTCGAGGAGCAGGCCTTCCCGTTCGAGGAGAAGGCGACCGAGCTGCACGAGGTCAACGCCCGCCGCGCGGCGGCCGGCGTGTACGACAAGTGGGTGCAGGCGAGCTTCGACGCACTGCGCGAGCTGCGCCCGGTGCGCTACGGCAAGGTCGAGCGCAGCGAAGGAGTGGTCGATGCGATCCGTTGATCTCTTCGCCCGCGCCCTCTCCCTCGCGGCGCTTCTGGCCGGCGTCGCCGGTTGCTCGAGCGTGATGGAGCCGATCACGTCGATGATGCCGTCGACCGGCAGCGCACCGGCGACGACGACCGCCGCCGGTTCCGCGCCGCGAACCGCGGGTGCCGCCGCCGCACCGGCCGCAGCCGCGAGCGCGGTCGTGACCTCCGCGCCGGCCGACGTCGCGGTCAGCCCGGAGTCGCAGCGTGCCTTCGACGATGCCGCCCGGGCCTTGCGCGCCGGCCAGGCGGCCGATGCCGAGCGGCGCTTTCGCAGCCTCGCCCAGGCCCATCCCGAGCTGCCCGGCCCCCATGCCAACCTCGGCCTGATCCAGCGCCAGGCCGGAAAGCTGCCGGAGGCCGTCGTCGCGCTCGAGACCGCGGTCAGGCTCAGCCCGCGCCAGCCGGTCTACTGGAACCAGCTCGGCGTCACCTACCGCCAGGCCGGCGAGTTCGCCAAGGCGCGCGCCGCCTACGAGAAGGCGCTCGCGCTCGACCCGGGCTACTCGGCCGCGGTGCTCAACCTGGGCATCCTTCACGACCTCTACCTCAACGACGGCGCGCGGGCGCTCGACCTCTACGGCCGCTACCTGCTGCTCCAGCCGAGCGGCGACGCAACCGTAACCAAATGGGTCGCAGACCTCAAGAACCGCAAGGCCGCACCGATCACCGTGAGCCGGAAGGAGAAGGAATGACCGCCACGCCACGGATCCCACTGCGCCTGCCTCGCGTCGCCGCGATGCTGCTGCTCGCCGCCGGCGCGGGCGCCCTTGCCGCCCCGCCGGCGAAGAAAGGCGCCGCCGCGCCGCCGTCCGCCGCGCTTTCGGCGATGCCGGCAGTGACCTCGGCTTCGGCCCCGGAGGGAGCCGCCGGCCCCGACCGCGCCGACCTCGACCGGACCCAGATCATCGGCAACCGCGAACTGCCGAAGGTGCTCTACATCGTGCCCTGGAAGAAGCCCATGCCCGGCGACCTCTCGGGCCGGCCGCCGGTCAGCGTGCTCGACGAGGCGCTGGCGCCGGTCGATCGCGAGGTGTTCCGCCGCCAGGTCGACTACGACGCGCAGGCGCAGGCGCGGATCGCGCCCGCGGCTGCCACCAAGCCCGCCAAGTAAGCCCCAGAACCTCTTCCCACCCGATTCATCGTTTCACCGGAGATCGCCCCATGGACGCCTTCAGCACCACCGTCAAGTTCTTCCAGGATTGCGGCCTGTTCATCTACCCGAGCGCACTGATCATGGCGCTCGGGGTCGCGATCTCGATCGAGCGCTTCCTCTTCCTCAGCAAGGCGCGCAACCAGAATCGCAAGGTCTGGGCCCAGGTGCTGCCGATGCTGCAGAAGGGCCAGTTCCGCGATGTCCAGGGCGTGACCTCGCACTCCGACGCCGCGGTCAGCAAGATCGTCAACTACGGCCTGTCGCGGATGCAGAGCCCCGGCCGGCGCGAGGACTACGACGCGGCGATGGAGGAAGGCATGATGGAGATCGTGCCGCGGCTCGAGAAGCGCACCCACTACATCGCCACGTTCGCCAACGTGATCACGCTGGTCGGCCTGCTTGGCACCATCATCGGCCTGATCAAGGGCTTCACCGCGGTCGCCCAGGTCAACCCGGCGGAAAAGGCGGAGATGCTCTCGGCCTCGATCTCGATCGCGATGAACAACACCGCGTTCGCGCTGATGGTCGCGATCCCCTTCCTCCTGATCCACTCGTTCCTGCAGGCCAAGACGAGCGAGATCGTCGACGGCCTCGAGGCGGCGAAGATCAGCTTCCTGAACCTGGTCGGCCGGGTCCGGTCCGAGCACGCGCCCGCCGCCGCGGCGCGCTGAAGCAGAGCACGGGAGGAGAGCGGCCATGCGAGTCCGCCGCCTGAAGAAGACGCCGGCGCACCTGGAGATCACGGCGTTTATCAACCTGATCGTGGTGCTGGTGCCGTTCCTGCTGTCGACCGCGGTGTTCACCCGGCTGGCGGTGATCGATCTTGCCCTGCCGGCGCAGTCGAGCGACGCCATCGCCAAGCTCGATGCCGAGAAGCCCCTCAAGCTCGAGATCGTCATCCGCCCTGGCAGCCTCGAGGTCGGCGACCGCCACGGCGGCAACCTGCTGCCGATCGGCGACCGCATCCCGGACGTCGCCAGCGGCCCCGACACGCGGGCGCTCGCCGTCCTCATCCAGGCGATCAAGGCCAAGTTCCCGCAGCATGACGACGCCACCGTGCTCGCCGAGCCCAACACCTCGTACGAGAAGCTGGTGAAGGTGATGGACGCGGTGCGCGGCGGCCACCAGGCGCAGGGCGGCAAGGCGGTGCACGTCGACTACTTCCCCAACATCTCGATCGGCGACGCGCCGATCGTCCAGACCGCGGCGGTATCGGCGGGGCCGGTGGCCCTGGCCGCGCCGAGAAAGCCATGAAGCTGACGCCGCGGCAGCGCCGCACCGAGCACAAGGGCCGCAACAAGACGATGGTCGACATGAACCTCGTCTCGCTGATCGACGTGTTCACCATCCTGATCTTCTTCCTGCTCTCGAACTCCGGCGGGGTCGAGACCCTGCCCAGCCCGAAGGCGGTGCACCTGCCCGAATCGGTGGCCGAGAAGGCGCCGCGCGAGACCGTGATCGTGGTCGTGAGCGGCACCGAGATCCTGGTCGGCGGGCGGCGGATCGCCTCGGTCGCCGAGGTGATGGCGACCGAAGGCGACCTGATCGCGCCGCTCAAGGCCGAGCTCGAGCAGCAGGCCGGACGGGTGGTGATCCGCAAGGAGAACGAGGCCGACGCCAAGCGCCTGACGATCATGGGCGACAAGGACATCCCGTACCGGTTGCTGCGCAAGATCATGTTCACCGGCGCCCGCGCCAACTTCGCCGACGTGTCGTTCGCGGTGCGGCAGAGGATCGAAGCATGAGCGCAGCGGCGATGGTTTCGTTCCGCACGCCGGTCCTCCCCTGGACGCTGGCGAGCGACGACGAGATCCGCTTTCGCCGGATCACGGGGCGGGTGCTGCTGCTCTGCGCGGTGATCTTCATCGCCATGCCATGGCTGCCGGTGTTCAAGCCCGATCCGGCCAAGCCGGTCGAGCTTGCCGCGCCGATGGCGCGCCTCCTGATCGAGCAGGCGGCGATCCCGCCGCCGCCGCCGGTCGTCAAGAAAACGCCCGAAGCGGCCAAGCCGCTCGAGCGCGAGGTCGCGACGAAGAAGCCCGAGCCGGAGAAGCCCGCCTCGCCCAAGCCGAGCGCGCCCGCCAAGGTCGCGCTCAACAAGGACGCGCCGGTGCCCGAGGCGCGCGTGCCCGTGCCCGACAAGCCGCCGGGCGAGATCGATGCGGCGCGGCGCAAGGTCGCCGGCATCGGTCTGCTGGCGATGAAGGACGACGTGCAGGAGCTGCACGGCGCGCCGATCGCAGTGCAGATGCGCACCGACATCAAGCAGGGGCCGGGCGTCGGCACCAGCACCGGCGTCGGCGTCGGTGCCGGCAACGAGGCCGGCGTGCCGACCCGCAACCTGATCACTTCGAACGCTACCGGCGGCAGCGGCGGCATCAACACCGCGGCCTACAGCAAGAACACCGGCGGCGGCGGCCTCGCCGGCCGCTCGACGACGATGGTCGAAGGCGTGATCGGCGGCGGCGGCGGCGGTGGTGCCGGCGGCGGTGGTGCGCGCGGCCGGGGCGACGGCACCGGCAGCGGCGTCGGCGGCTACGGCGGCAACGGCGCCGGCCCGGGCGGCACCGCCACCCGCGGCGGCGGCGGCAAGGCATCGCGCTCGATCGAGGACGTGCGCCTGGTGTTCGAGCGCAACAAGGGCTCGATCTACGCCATCTACAACCGGGCGCTGCGCGAAGAGCCGGGCCTGCAGGGCAAGGTGGTGCTGAAGCTGACGATCGCGCCGGAAGGCAACGTCGTCGATGTGCGGATAGAGTCGAGCGACCTCAAGACGCCCGAGCTCGAGGCCAAGCTGCTGGCGCGGATCCGCCAGTTCGACTTCGGTGCCAAGGACGTGAACCAGATGATCGTCAGCTACCCGGTCGACTTCCTGCCCTCCTGAGCGTGCGCCGCGACTTCATCAGCGCCGCGATGCTGGCGGCGGCCGCATTGCTCGCCCTTCCCCTGGCCGCGCAGATCCCGCCCTCGCCCACCGAGATCGCGGCCTATCGCGGCCTGCATGCCGCAGCGCAGCGCGGCGACCTGATGGAGATCGAGCGGCTGGCGACGGAGCGGCCGGCGCTCGCCGCGCGCGACGCCTACGGCCGCACGCCCCTGCACATCGCCACCTACGCCCGCCAGCGCGAAGCGATCAAGGCGCTGCTCCGGGCCGGCGCCGATCCGGGCGCGCTCGACGCCGACCGCTACGACGCGGTGACGATCGCCGCCGTCGCCGACGACGAGGAGACGCTGCGCGTCCTGCTCGCCGGCGGCGCCAGCGCCAAGCTCGTCACCAGCCGCTACGACGGCACGGCGCTCATCGCCGCGGCGCATCTCGGGCATGACGGCGTCGTTCGCCAGCTCATCGCCGCCGGCGCGCCGCTCGACCACGTCAACAACCTGCACTGGACGGCACTGATCGAAGCCGTCGTGCTCGGCGACGGCAAGGCGCGGCACCAGGTGGTCGTCGCTGCGTTGCTCAAGGCGGGCGCGAGCACCGCGCTCGCCGACCGCACCGGTCGCACGCCGCTCGCGCTGGCGCGCGATCGCGGCTACCGCGAGATGGTGCGCATGCTCGAGGCGGCCGGCGCACGCTGATGGCGTCGCGACGCGCGGCCAAGCGCCTGACGCCGGCCGAGCTGCTCTTCTCCCAGGGGTTCGGCACGCGCCGCGAGTGCGCGGCCCTCGTCGCCAGCGGGATGCTCGAGATCGAGGGCATCGGCACCGTCGACGACGATCGCAGATTCGACGTCGGCGCGGGCGACCTCTGCTTTCGCGTCGCCGGCGGCGAGCACTGGCCTTATCGCGAGCGCGCCGTCGTCGTCCTCCACAAGCCGGCCGGATTCGAGTGCTCGCTGAAGCCGCGGGACCATCCGAGCGTCTACACGCTGCTGCCGGTGCCGCTCAGGACGCGCGGCGTGCAGGCGGTCGGCAGGCTCGAC
>DATCGH010000475.1:0-7182 GCA_036509055.1 Caldimonas sp. | reverse complement strand
GGAGTAGAGGTTGCCGACGCCATCGCCGTCGCCGAGAAACCAGACGCGGCCTTCGATCCACATCGGGCTGGTGAGGTTGCCGGCCAGCTCCTTCATTCGCCGAAAGCTCCCCTGGCCCTCGGCATCGATCCAGAGCGCGCCGGCGGTGCCGCCGCGATATCGCTTCCAGCGTGCCGGATCGGCGGTGTTGCGGCCGATCACCTTGCGCTCGCCCGGGCCGAAGGCGAGGTGGTTGATCTGGCCCCAGGGCAGCGGCCGCGGCGTGCCGCCCGCGGCGTCGATGACGAAGGCGTGGTGGTTGCGGAAGAACGGCTGCCCCTGGGTGGTGACGTAGACGATCTCGCCCGCCGGCGTCCAGCCGCGCACCTGGGTGTCGGTGCCCAGCCAGGTGAGGCGCCGCGCCGGTCCGCCCTCGGCCGGCATGACGTAGACCTCGGGATGCTGCTCGTCGCGGCCGACGAAGGCGAGCAGCTTGCCGTCGGGTGAAAGGCAGGGCGTCGAGGGCTCGGAGAGGCCCGCGGTCAGGCGCCGGGCGACGCCGCCGGCGGCCCCCACTGTCCACAGGTCGTCGTCGGCGACGAACACGATCGTCTCGCCGTGCAGGGTCGGATGGCGCATGTACGCCGGCAGGTCGTGGTCCATGTCGTCTCGCTGTCGATGGCTGCGCGGCCGCGATGCGGTTCGCGCTAGGGAGTGGCCGCCTCGATGCCGACGTCGGCGAAGATCCGGCGCGCCCGAGGGCTGTCGAGGAAGCGGAGCAGCGCCGCGGCGGCGCTGTCCCGGGCCGCATCCGCGCCCGGCGGGGCGGCGGCGGAGGCCAGGTAGGAGGTGTAATTCTGCACCGCGGACGGCAACGGGCCGACCAGCTTCAGCCCCTGCTCCTTGAAGAGCACGATCTCGGTGATCGCGCCGAGGCCGAACTCGTTCGGCCGATTGCTCGCGAGCAGGTGCTTCATCACCGAGGCGCCGTCGGGGTGGCGCGTCGCCTTGGCGTTGACCGCATCGGCCACGCCGAGCTGGACGATCAGTTTTTCCACATAGAGGCCGGTCGAGGCGCGGTTGAAGGCGACCGAATCGGCGCCGAGGAGCGACTGCTTCAGCGCCTCGACGCTGCCGATGTCGGGCCCGGCCACGCCGGGGCGGACCGCGACGCCGATGCCGACCTTGCCGACGCCCACCCGTTCGCTGCCCACCACGCCGGCGCGGACCAGCGTGTTGAGGACCGCCGGCGGCGCGATCACCGCGTCGTAGCCGGGGGGCGCCTGGAACCGGCCGGCGAGCGCCGGCGCCGCCGCGAACTCGACCCGCACGACATGCCCGGACTCGCGCTCGAAGACGGCGAGCGCCGGCGTCAGGCCGAGCTCCACAGCGCCGGCGCTCAGCAGGCGCAGGTCGGTGGCCGCCGCCCCGGGCGCGGCCAAACCGGCCGCGAGGGCAAGCGCCGCGACCCGGAGCGCTTTCATGCGACCCCCCGCTTGCGCGACCTGCCCGGCGCGGCGGCGCTGCCCTTCGCCCCCGGGTCGTGCGCCTTCAGCCAGGCGAAGAACTCGCCGTACCAGAGGCGCGAGTTGCGCGGCTTGAGGATCCAGTGGTTCTCGTCCGGAAACCAGACCAGCCGCGCATCGATGTCGCGCGCCTTGAGGGTGTTGTAGTAGGCCAGGCCCTGCTGGTCGGGCACGCGGTAGTCGAGCGCGCCGTGGATCACCATCGTCGGCGTCGCGAACCGGGCGGCGAAGGTGTCCGGGCTCTGCGACTGGATCTTCGCCGGGTCGTCCCAGTAGTTCGCGCCGAGCTCGCGCGCGTGCCAGGTGTAGGCGTCGTCGGCGTACATCGCCCGCCAGTCGTAGCAGCCGGCGTGGCAGACGTAGGCCTGGTAGCGGCCGGGCTTCACGTGGCCGTTCATCCACGCGACCATGAAGCCGCCGTAGCTGCCGCCGCTGGCGAAGATGCGGTTCTTGTCGACCCACGATTGCTTTCTCAGCCAGTCGGTCGCGGCCTCCACGTCCTTCAGCTCGAGGTCGCCCCAGCGATGGGTGATGCTGTCGAGGAAGGCGTTGCCGAAGCCGCTCGAGCCGTGGTAGTTGACGCAGGCGACGACGTAGCCCTGGGCGGCGAAGACCTGGCTGTTCCAGCGGTAGTGGAAGGTGTCGCCCGCGGCCGAATGCGGACCGCCGTGGATGCTGTGCAGCACCGGGTACTTCGTCGCCTTCTTCTTGTCGAACCCCGGCGGATAGACCAGCCACATCTGCACCGGCTCGTCGTTGGCGCCGGCGAAGACGCGCTCCTCCACCTCCGCGAGGCGCAGGGGCGTGAGCAGCTCGTCGTTGAAGCGCTCGATCCGCGCCGACCGGCCGCCTTCGCGGCGGGCATGCACCCGCGCCGGATGCTGCATCGTGTCGGCGACGGTGACGAGGGTGTCGCCGGCGATGTCGAACCACTGCACCCAGCCGCCCTCGGCGGCGATCGCCGCGCTCGCGCTCTCGATCGCGAAGCGCCAGAGATGGCCGCGGGCGCGGTCCTCGGCGGTGAACCAGAGGGCGCTGCCGTCGGCCGACCAGCGCAAGGGCGCATTGACCGCATGGTCCCAGGCGCCGGTGAGCACCTGCCAGGAACCGCTGCGCTCGAGCAGGGCCGCGTTGGCGGGCGCGGTGTGCCGGCGGCCGATGTGGCTGGCGAGGAAGGCGATTCGCCGGCCGTCCGGGGCGTAGCGCGGCGCCTCGAAGTCCCAGGCGGGATCGATCGCCAGCGTCGAGCTTCGGCCGCTGGCGATGTTGATCTCCGCCAGCGCCTTGCAGTTGTCGAGCCGCTTTTCCGGCGAAGGGTCGAAGACGAAGACGATGTGCCGGCCGTCCGGCGCGATGTCGAACACGTTGGCGTCGGGGTCCATGCGCTGCAGCTCGAGCCCGGTGCCCTCGAACAGGTCGACGATCCGGCCGCTGGCGACGTCGAGCACGTGCAGGTGGGCGACCCGGCCCATCGGCAGGTTGCGGTCCCAGAAGCGGTATTGCGCCTCCGAGGTGACGTAGCCGCTCTCCTTGCGCCCTTTCCATTCCTTCCAGCGCTTCGCCTGCGCCTTGGCACCTCTCAGCTCGGGCCAGACCCAGGAGACGAAGGCGATCCGCTTGCCGTCGGCGAACCACTTGAAGGCCTCGATCCCCGGCGCGAAATCGGTGATGCGGCGGGCCTCGCCGCCGTCCGGCGAGATCAGGTAGAGCTGGGCGGTGTCGTCCTTCAGCCCCTCCTGCTCGCGCTTGGAGACAAAGGCGATCGCTCCGCCCCTGGGCGACCAGGCGGCCTGGCCGTCCTTCTCGCCGCAGGCGGTGAGGCGGCGCGGCTCGCCGCCGAAGGTGGAGAGCAGCCAGAGGCTGGTCGCGCCCTTGTTTTCCTCCATCGAATGGCTCGTCACCGAGCAGACCGCCTGGGCGCCGTCGGGCGAGAGCGAGACGGCGCCGATGCGCTCGATCCGCCACAGCGTCTCGACGTCCATCAGCCTGACCTTGCGCTCAGCCATCCGCTCTCCCGGGTTCTCGTTCTTGTCGTCCGCCCTCAGCCTGCCGATGCCAGCCTCCAGCGCAGCTGCGCCTTGGCCTCCGGCCATTCGCCGGCGGTCATGCTGTACATCACGGTGTCGCGCACCGTGCCGTCGCGGCGCAGCGCGTGGTGGCGGATCGTGCCGTCGCGCCGGGCACCGAGGCACTCGATCGCGCGCTGGCTGGCGTAGTTGAAATTGTCGGTGCGCCAGCCGACCAGCTTTGCGCCGAGCACCTCGAACGCATGGGTCATGAGCAGCAGCTTGGCGCTGGCGTTGACGTAGGTGCGCTGCCGGCTCTTCGCGTACCAGGTATAGCCGATCTCGAGCCGCTCGACCGCGGGCAGGATGTCGTGGTAGCTCGACGAGCCGATGACCTCGCCGCTGTCTGCGTCGATCACCGCGAAGGCCAGCCGGTGGCCTTCGGCGAAGCCCTGCAGGGCGCGCTCGACGTAGCCGCGGGTGTCTTCGGGATCGGGCACGCTCGTGACCCGGATCTTCCAGAGCTCGCCGTCGGCGGCGGCGCGCTTCAGGCCGTCGACGTGCTGCAGGCCCAGGGGCTCGAGGCGGACGCGTGCGTCCGCGAGCGTGACCGGCTCGACCCGCAGCATCCGATCAGCGGTTGTGCCGCTGCATGAACACGAGCTTCTCGAACAGCGAGACGTCCTGCTCGTTCTTCAGCAGCGCGCCGACCAGCGGCGGCACCGCGACCTTGTCGTCCTTGCTCTGCAGCGCCTCGAGCGGGATGTCCTCGGCGACGAGCAGCTTCAGCCAGTCGAGCAGCTCGCTGGTGCTCGGCTTCTTCTTCAGGCCCGGGAGATTCCTCACCTCGTAGAAGTTCTTCAGCGCCGCGCCGAGCAGCTCCTTCTTGAGGCCGGGGAAGTGCACGTCGACGATGGCGCGCATCGTGTCGGCGTCAGGGAACTTGATGTAGTGGAAGAAGCAGCGGCGCAGGAACGCGTCGGGCAGCTCCTTCTCGTTGTTCGAGGTGATGAAGACGATCGGCCGGTGTGTCGCCTTGATCAGCTCGCGCGTCTCGTAGACGAAGAACTCCATCCGGTCGATCTCGCGCAGCAGGTCGTTCGGAAACTCGATGTCCGCCTTGTCGATCTCGTCGATCAGCAGCACCACCGGCTCCGGCGCGGTGAAGGCCTGCCAGAGCACGCCCTTGACGATGTAGTTGTGGATGTCCTTGACCCGCTCGTCGCCGAGCTGGCTGTCGCGCAGCCGGCTGACCGCGTCGTACTCGTACAGGCCCTGCTGCGCCTTGGTGGTCGACTTGATGTGCCACTGCATCAGCGGCATGCCGAGGGCGGCCGAAACCTCCTCGGCGAGCATCGTCTTGCCGGTGCCCGGCTCGCCCTTGACGAGCAGCGGACGCTTGAGCGTGACCGCCGCGTTCACCGCCAGCATCAGGTCGGGCGTGGCGACGTAGTTTTCCGAGCCTTTGAACTTCATCGGGCGTGGGGGGCGGGGGGCGTTTCAGTATAAGGGCCCCCCTATAATTCGCGGTTTGCGCCCTTCGACCCAACGCATCCGGCCCATGAAGAAAATCTCCCTCGCCACGCTCGCCGCCCTCCTGGCCGCAGGCTCGATGATCGTGAGCACCGCCGCCCGCGCGCAGGACGCCAAGGCCGGCGAGAAGAAGATGCAGATGTGCGCCGGCTGCCACAACCTCCCCGGCTACCAGGCGAGCTTCCCCGAGATCTACAAGGTGCCCAAGATCGCCGGGCAGAACGCCAAGTACATCGTCTCCGCGCTCAACGCCTACAAGAAGGGCGAGCGCAAGCACCCCAGCATGCGGGCGATCGCGACCACGCTCTCGGACCAGGACATGGCCGACATCGCCGCCTACTACGAGCAGCTCGAGAAGAGCGCCGCGGCCCCGGCCGCGCCCGCCGAGGCGCCGGCCGAGATCGCCAAGCTGCTGACCAAGGCGAACTGCGAGTCCTGCCACGGCAAGAACTTCAGCACGCCGATCGATCCGAGCTATCCCAAGCTCGCCGGCCAGTACGCCGACTATCTCTACGTCGCCCTCAAGGCCTACCAGACCGATCACAACCCGCGCGTCGGCCGCAGCAACGCGATCATGATGGGCATGGCCCGGCCGTTCACCCACGCCGAGATCAAGTCGCTGTCCGGCTACCTCTCGTCGCTGCCCGGCGAGCTGAAGACGGTCCAGTTGCCCGAGTTCCGCTGATCGCCGTCGCCGCCGGCAGCCGCCGGCGCCTCACTTCGCCGGCCTGGCGAGGAAGGCCTTCAGCTCGTGCTGATAGATGGCGTCGAAGAACTTGCACGGCTCGTCGAGGTTCATGAACTGGACCACCTCGTCCCTGGCTTCCGATGCCGAGATGCTGTCCTTGCGCGGCTCGATGTCGTTCGGCCACTCGTCGGGTGATTCGTCGAGCGGCCGCAGGCAATCCCACCAGTCGCTTTCGGCGCTGCCGCCGCCGCCGCCGGTCTTCAGGTAGGCGGCGTAGATCAGCGACTTGATCTTCTTGCGGTAGCCGAGATAGAGCTTCGGGAAGACCTGGTCGTTGAAGCGCTCGACGAGCTGCTTCGTCGATTCCTCCGCCTGTTGTTCCTTCTTGTTCTTCTCGCGCAGCGCCGCCAGGCGGACCTTGTCCTGCTCGTGCTTCTTGATGCTGGCGATGGTCTCGGCGCGGGTCGAGAACGGCAGCGGCGGCTGCGGCGGATCGGGCCGGGCGACGACGCCGTCGCCTTGCTCCTTGGTCGCCTCGTGGAGGCGCTTGAAGTAGGCGTTGACGACGTTGACGCCCGCCTCGAGCGCCTTCAGGCCGATGAAGAGCTCGGCGCCGACGATCGCCAGCGTCGCCCCGAGCGCGCCCGCGGCCTCCGAACCGGCGAGGGCGGCGGTGAAGACCTCGTCCTTGAGGCGGTCGACGAACGGCTTGCCGGCGTTCCACACCGACTGCAGCGACTTGACCCAGGCCGCGACCGACTCGCCCCGGCTCGCGCTCATCGAATCGCTCGCCTCGGCGAATCCCTGCAGCGCCTGGAAGAAGACGACGACTTCCTTGCCGAGCTTGGCGACCTTGGCCGCCTTGCCGAGCCCGCCGAGCACGCCGTCGGTCACCTTCTTCAGGTTCTTCGCCGCCTCGCTGATCGGTGCCAGCGCGGTCTTGTCGCCGACCTTCTCGGCGTATTCGATCGTCTGCTGGATGAACTTGACCTGCTCGGTCGCGTTCTTGATGCCCTTTTCGAGGTCTTCGGCGAACTCGCGTTCCGGCGTCATCTCCTCGAAGAGATCGAACGTCGGCATCGTGTCCTTGTTGAGCTGGCGCGCCTTCTTGTCCTTGTCGGCGATGAAGTCGTCGACCGCCTTGTCGATCTTCTTGTCGATGTAGCCCTTCTGCGGGCCCTTGCCGGGCGGCTGGGCGGCCTCGGCGTTGATCGCCTGGCCCTTCTTCTTCGCCTCGGCGTCGGCGCGCTTGCGCCCGTTGGCGTCGACCGGGAAGTCGGCGTCGGTCAGCGGCTTGGCGGCAGGGGCGGGTTGTTTCGCGTCGCCGACCGAGGGCAGGCCGAGCTTTTCCAACAACGACGAACCCATCGCGCTCCCTCGTGCTCCCGTGAATCGGGGCGAACTTTACGCGAATCGCCGGCCGCAGGACGCGCCGTCGGACCCCCGAGGC
>DATCGH010000474.1:0-3515 GCA_036509055.1 Caldimonas sp. | reverse complement strand
CGCCAGGACCATCCCGGCGCCTGCCCGAAGTGCGGCATGGCGCTCGAGCCGGAGATGCCGAGCCTCGAGGAAGGAGACAACCCCGAGCTGATCGACTTTCGCCGCCGCTTCTGGTGGACCCTGCCGGCGACGATCGCGATCACCGTGCTGGCGATGTTCGGCCATCGCCTGGGCCTCATGGACATGGCGACCCAGAGCTGGGTCGAGCTCGTGCTCTCGCTGCCGGTCGTGCTGTGGGCCGGCTGGCCGTTCTTCGTGCGCGGCGTTCAGTCGGTCGTCAATCGCAGCCCCAACATGTGGACGTTGATCGGCCTCGGAACCTCCGCTGCCTTCGTCTACAGCGTCGTCGCCACGATGGCGCCCGGCGTGTTTCCGGCCTCCTTCGTCTCGATGGGGCGGGTGTCGGTGTACTTCGAGGCCGCCGCCGTGATCATCTCCCTGACGCTGCTCGGCCAACTGCTCGAGCTGAAGGCCCGGGCGCAGACTTCGGCGGCGATCAGGTCGCTCCTCGGCCTGGCGCCGAAGACGGCGCGACGGATCAACGCCGACGGCAGCGAAGAGGATGTTCCGCTCGCCCACGTGCATCCGGGCGACGCCCTGCGGGTGCGCCCGGGCGAGAAAGTGCCGGTCGACGGCTCCGTCGTCGAAGGCAGCAGCGCCGTCGACGAGTCGATGCTGACCGGCGAGCCAATCCCGGTCGCCAAGCGCCCGGGCGACAAGCTGATCGGCGCGACCATGAACACCAGCGGCGCCCTCGTCATGCGCGCCGAGTCGGTCGGCTCGAAGACCGTCCTTGCGCAGATCGTGCAGATGGTCGCCCAGGCCCAGCGAAGTCGCGCGCCGATGCAGCGCATGGCCGACCGGGTCGCGGGCTGGTTCGTGGTCGGCGTGATCGCCGCCGCCGTCGCGACGTTCTTCGCCTGGGGCCTGGCCGGCCCGGAGCCGAGCTGGGTCTGGGGGCTGATCAACGCCGTGGCCGTGCTCATCATCGCCTGCCCCTGTGCCCTCGGACTCGCCACGCCGATGTCGATCATGGTCGCCACCGGCAAGGCGGCGACGCAGGGCGTCCTGTTCCGCGATGCAGCGGCGATCGAGAATCTGCGCCGGGTCGACACGCTGGTCGTCGACAAGACCGGCACGCTGACCGAAGGTCGTCCGGCCGTGGACCGGGTGACCGCTGCCCCCGGCGAGAGCGAAGACGAGGTGCTGCGCCTGGCGGCGAGCATCGACCAGGGCAGCGAGCATCCCCTGGCAGCGGCGATCGTTCGTGCCGCACGCGAGCGCGGTCTTGCGCTCGACCGACCCGAAGGCTTCGAGTCGAGCACCGGCATCGGCGTGCGCGGCCGGCTCGGCGGCCGGCCGGTCGCGCTCGGCAGCGTTGCGCTGATGAACGAGGCCGGCATCGCCGTCGCTGCGCTCGCATCCCAGGCGGAAGCGCTGCGGGGCTCGGGCGCCAGCGTCGTCCACCTCGCCGTCGACGGCCGCCTGGCCGGACTCCTCGCGATCTCGGACCCGATCAAGGCGAGCACTCCGGAGGCGCTGGCTTCGCTCCGGGCCCTGGGCATCCGCACCGTCATGGCCACCGGCGACGGCCTGACGACCGCCAACGCGGTCGCGGCCCGGCTCGGGCTCGACGAGATTCATGCCGACGTCCGACCCGCGGACAAGCTCGCGCTCGTCGCCAAGCTGCAGCGCGAGGGCCGGGTCGTGGCCATGGCCGGCGACGGCATCAACGATGCGCCGGCGCTCGCGAAGGCGGATGTCGGCATCGCCATGGGAACGGGAACCGACGTGGCGATGAGCAGCGCCCAGGTCACGCTCGTGAAGGGCGATCTGCGCGGCATCGCGCAGGCGCGCCGCCTCTCCGAAGAGACGATCGCCAACATGAAGCAGAACCTCGGCTTCGCCTTCGTCTACAACGCCCTGGGCATTCCGCTGGCCGCCGGCGTGCTGTATCCGCTGACCGGCTGGCTGCTGTCGCCCATGGTCGCTGCCCTGGCGATGAGCCTCAGCTCCGCGTCCGTCATCAGCAACGCGCTTCGTCTGCGCGCCCGGAGCTGAGGGACGTCCCGCGAGGGGGACGTGCGGATCGCTGCAGCATCAGCGTGGCCGGATTCATGCCGAACATGCGCTTGAAGGTGCGCGACAGGTGGGCCGAGTCGGCAAAGCCCGCCTCGTGCGCGGCCTCGGTCCAGGAGCCGCCGCGCATCGCACATTCGATGGCGACATTCAGCCGGAGCCACAGCACGTAGGGTCGGAATGCCGCGCCGGTCTCGCGCACGAACAGATGCCTGAATCGGCCGGGCGACAGTGCGGCCGAGGCCGCGACGTCCGACAGCGAGACGGCGTCGCGGACGCGGGCGCGGATGAAGTCGAGGCTGCCGAGGATGCGCGGATCGAGCCCGCTGGCCGACGCTGGCGCATCGGCGAGCGCGGCCACGGCGGCGCGGCCGGCGGCGATCATCTCCGCATCTGCAGCGCCCACGCGGCAGGCGCCGCGCAAGGTCGCAAGCAAAGCGAGGCGATCGGCCTCCGCCAGGGGCGAGACGTCGGCGCTCGGGAAGCGACGGGCGAGGGCGCGACCTTCCGCGGTCTCGGGTTCGACGAACAGCTGCGCGACCTCCGCCAGCTCCTCCATCGCGAACTGGTGCGGACGCTGCGAATGGACGAAGGCGCCTGCGAGTCCGGCCCAGTCGCCGTTCTCATCGCTGCGAAACCTGCAGACGCCGGTGAACGGCAGGGTGATCTGGTGGGCGTGGTGGCCGTGCCTTCGGGTCTGCCCCTGGCCCTGGCCGATCCAGAGGCTGCCGCCCTGCCAGAAGTAGACCCGGCCCCGGGCGCGCATGGCCGGCCCGCCGGCCTCAGGCATGCGGTCGCGCCGAGGACTGGACGAAGTGGACGAAGCCCTGGAGAAAGGTACTCAGGCTCGCCCGGATCTTCGGATCCGAGAGCGTGCCGTCGGCCGCGAACGCGCTCTGCGCCCGCGGCACCATCAGTCGACCTTCGGACCAGAGCCGGGCACCGAGGGTGCGAAACACCGGCAGCCAGGCGTTCTGGCTGAGGATGGTGCCGAAGCCGCCGGGCGAAGCGCCCATCAGGCCGATCGGCTTGCCGCCGAACACCCGCGGGATGTCTGCGGCGGGCCGCGACAGCCAGTCGACCGCGTTCTTCATCACGCCGGGCATCGAGTTGTTGTACTCGGGCGTGACGAACAGCAGGCCGTCGGCGGCGGCGATGCCGTCCTTCAGCGCCTGCACCGTCGCGGGAATGCCTTCGGCCGCCTCGAGATCGCCGTCGTACAGCGGAATGCCGCGGATCGAGGCGATGCGCAGCTCGACGCCGGCCGGCATCAGCTCGGCCGCGGCGCGCAGCAAGGCGCCGTTGAACGAGGCTTGGCGCAGGCTGCCGGACAGGCCAATGAGGGTGGTCATGCGGGGGCTCCAGGGCGGCGGGAAGACGCCCCAGCATAGTCGCTGCCCTCGAGGCAGCCGGCAAGGGTCGCCGGCCGTCGGGCC
>DATCGH010000473.1:0-5198 GCA_036509055.1 Caldimonas sp. | reverse complement strand
CGCCGAAGTCGATCTGGCCGTCGCCGAGCGAGCGGAACCGCCCTGCCCGCTGCAGCCACGGCTGGTAGCCGGAATACACGCCCTGCTTGCCCGTGGGCCGGAACTCGGCGTCCTTGATGTGCAGCGAGGTGATGCGCTCGTGGTAGATGTCGATGAACTCGAGGTAGTCGAGCTGCTGCAGGAGGAAGTGCGACGGGTCGTAGTTGATGCAGCAGCGCGGATGGTTGTCCACCCGCTCGAGGAACATCTCGAAGGTGACGCCGTCGAACAGGTCCTCGCCCGGATGCAGCTCGAAGGCGACGCTGCAGCCAGCCTCGTCGTAGGCGTCGAAGATCGGCCGCCAGCGTTTGGCGAGCTCGTCGAAGGCGGTCTCGATCAGGCCGGGCGGGCGCTGCGGCCACGGATAGAGATAAGGCCAGGCCAGCGCCCCCGGAAAGCTGACGTTCGACTTCAGGCCGAGATGCTTCGACGCCTTGGCCGCCCAGAGCATCTGCTGCACCGCCCACTTCTGGCGCTGCTTGGGATGGCCGCGCACCGCCTCGGGCGCGAAGGCGTCGAAGGCCTCGTCGTAGGCCGGGTGCACCGCCACGAGCTGGCCCTGCAGGTGGGTGCCGAGCTCGGTGATCTCGACCCCGTTCTCGCGGGCGACGCCGGCGAGCTCGTCGCAATAGGTCTTGGACGACGCCGCCTTCTTCAGGTCGATCAGCCGACCGTCCCAGGAAGGCAGCTGCACGCCCTTGAAGCCGTGGCCAGCCGCCCAGCGGGTGATCGCGTCCCAGGAATTGAACGGCGCTTCGTCGCCGCCGAACTGGGCGAGGTAGATGCCGGGACCCTTGATGTTGGTGGCCATCGCGTTTTCCTGTTCGTCAGAGGTAGGTGTTGACAAGCTCCTCGAGCCGCTCCTGGCGGCCCGAGACGGGTTGCGGCTCGATGCCCTTCTTCTCGACCCGGCGGGCCAGGTCGGCGAGGCTGCGCTTGCCCTGGAGGATGGCGCGGCCTTCGGCCTCGTCCCAGCCGGCATAGCGGGCGGCGAGCCGATCTGCCAGCTCGCCGTCCTCGATCATCTTCTCGGCGACGAGCAGCGCCCGAGCGCACAGGTCCATCGCCCCGGCGTGAGCGGCGATCAGGTCGACGGGATCGATCGACTGGCGGCGCAGCTTGGCGTCGAAGTTGAGGCCGCCGCTGGTGAAGCCGCCGCCCTTGACGATCTGGTAGAGCGCGAGCGCGACCTGCTGCAGGTTGTTCGGGAACTGGTCGGTGTCCCAGCCGAGCAACTCGTCGCCGCGGTTCATGTCGATCGAGCCGAACACGCCGAGCGCCTGCGCCAGCGCGATCTCGTGCTCGAAGCTGTGGCCGGCGAGCAGGGCGTGGTTCTGCTCGACGTTGACCTTGATCTCCTTCTCCAGGCCGTTCGCCTTGAGGAAGCCGTAGACGGTGGCGACGTCGAAGTCGTACTGGTGCTTGGTCGGCTCCGCCGGCTTGGGCTCGATCAGGAGCAGGCCCTTGAAGCCGATCCGGTGCCTGTGCTCGACGACGAGCTGCATGAAGCGGCCGAGCTGCGCCAACTCGCGCTTGAGGTCGGTGTTGAGCAGGGTCTCGTAGCCTTCGCGGCCGCCCCACATCACGTAGTTCGCGCCACCGAGCTCGTGGGTCAGCTCGAGCACGTTTTTCACCTGGGCCGCGGCGTAGGCGAAGACCTCGGGATCGGGATTGGTCGCGGCGCCGGCGAGATAGCGCCGGTTCGAGAACAGGTTGGCCGTGCCCCAGAGCAGCTTGACCCGGTTCTCGCTCATCCGCCGCTGCATCAGCTCGCCGACCCGGCGCACGTTGAGGTTCGATTCGCGCAGGGTCGCGCCCTCGGGGGCGATGTCGCGGTCGTGGAAGGTGAAGAACGGCGCGCGCAGCAGACGGAAGGCCTCGAACGCGACCTCGGCCTTGGCAAACGCCTGGGCCATCGGCTCGCCTCCGGCGGAATGCCAGGGCCGCTGGAACGAGTCGTCGCCGAACGGGTCGGTGCCCGGCCAGACGAAGCTGTGCCACCAGCAGACGGCGAAGCGCAGCTGGTCTTCCATGCGCTTGCCGAGGACCTTGCGCTCCGGGTCGTACCAGCGGTAGCCGAACGGGCGGCGCGCGCTCGGTCGGAACTTCGGGCCCTCGTGGCGCAGCGGCTCCGAGAGGCCGAAGTAGCCGGGGGCGGCGGGCGGTCGGGATTGGGTTTTCGCCATGGTCGTGCGTGTCGGTTCGGTATCGGTTCAGCGTGCGAGCTCGCGCGCCAGCGGGTAGAGGCGGCGCCATTCGCGGTGCCGCTCGGTATGGCGGGCGGCGCGGTCGGGACGCGGCTCGAAGCTGCGCAGGCGCCGGGGCTTCCTCGCGCAGCGCAGGTCGTCGCCCGCGGCCAGGCGGCCGAGCCGGGCGGCGCCGAGGGCGGCGCCGAAGTCGCTGTCGACGATCTGGTGCAGGGTGATGCCGAGCGCATCGGCGAGCCACTGCGACCAGAGCGGCGAGCGCGCACCGCCGCCGATCAGGTCGGCCTCGCGCGGCGAGGAGCCGGCATCGGCGAGCGCCTGCTGCGCATCGCGCAGCGCATGGCAGACGCCCTCGAGCACCGCCGCGGTCATGGCGGGGCGGTCGGTGGCGCTGTCGAGGCCGACGAAGGCAGCGCGCACGCCCGCGTCGTTGTGCGGGGTGCGCTCGCCGCCGAGATAAGGCGCGAACGAGCAAGCCGGCGGCGGCATGGCGTCGTCGAGCTCGGCAAGCAGCTCGGCTTCGCTCCGGCCGGCGATGCCGGCCCACCAGCGCAGGCTCGAGGCGGCCGACAGCACCACTCCCATCTGATGCCAGAGCCCCGGAAGGGCATGACAGAAGGCATGGACCGCGTGCTCGGGCGCGGGCGCGAACCATCCGGTCGTGACCCAGAGGACGCCCGACGTGCCGAGCGACACGAAGGCGTCCCCCGCCCGGACCGCGCCAACGCCGACGGCTCCGGCGGCGTTGTCGCCCGCGCCGCCGGCGAGCAGCGGTGCGCGCCTGAAGCCCCAGCGCCGCACCCACTCCGGCGAGAGCTCGCTGACCGGCTCGCTGCCCTCGGCCAGCCGCGGCATCTGCTCGCGCCGCATGCCGGTGGCGGCGAGCGCCGCGTCAGACCAGGCGCGCCGGCCGACGTCGAGCCAGAGCGTGCCCGAGGCGTCTGACAGGTCCTCGACCTTCTCGCCGCACAAGCGCCAGCGCAGCCAGGCCTTGGGCAGGAGGACGCTGGCGACCCGCGCGAACAGCTCGGGCTCGTGCTCGCGCACCCACATGAGCTTCGGTGCGGTGAAGCCGGGCATGGCCAGGTTTCCGGTGACGGCACGCAGCTCCGGCCATCCTCGGGTCAGGGCTTCGCACTGCAGGGCGCTGCGGCCGTCGTTCCAGAGGATGCAGGGGCGAAGGACCCGGCCTGCGGCGTCGAGCAGGGTCGCGCCGTGCATCTGTCCCGACAGGCCGATCGCCGCGACCTCCGCGAGCGCGGCCGCATGGCCGGCATGCAGCTCGTCGATCGCCGCACAGGTGGCCCGCCACCAATCGTCCGGATCCTGTTCGCTGAAGCCGGGGCGGGGATGGCTGACGGTCAGCGGCTGGCTCGCGGTCGCGAGCACGCGATCGTCGTCATCGAGCAGCGCCGCCTTCACGCCCGAGGTACCGAGGTCGATGCCCAGGGTCAGCATCCGGCTCTCCCGACCGCAGCGCCGGCGCTCACGGCAGGTTGTCCTTGACGAAGATGTCGATCCGGATCCGCTCCTGCGCCGCGACCACGCGCTCGCCGCCGAGCCGGGCCAGGGCAAGGCGAACCGCGGAGCGGATTTCGTGGCCGGCGTCCTGGTTGATCACCGCGTCGGCGACGCCGTCGAGCAATGCGCGGCGGGTGTGGGCGGTGAGCTCGTGGCAGATCCAGACGACGCGGTCGGCGCGACCGCTCGCCCGGAGCGCCGCGTCGATGCCGCGGTTGCCCGCGCCGATGGTGTAGATCGCCGCCAGCTCGCGCTCGCGCTTGAGGAGCCGCGTGACCAGGGGCTGGGTTTGCACCGGATCGTCGTGGCCCTCGAGCGGCGCGAGCAGCTTGAGGGCCGGAAACTCGGCGGCCATGACTTGCTGGAAGCCGAACAGGCGCTCGGCGTGATCGCGCAGGGCATGGCTGCCGAGCACGATGCCGACCCGGGCCTCGCGCTCGCCGACGAAGCGGCCGAGCAGGCTGGCGGCGGTGCGCCCCGCGGCAACGTTGTCGATGCCAACGTAATGGGAGCGGCGCGAGGACGGCACGTCGGACACGAGCGTGACCACGAGCGTGCCCGAGGCGACCAGATCGTCGATCGCCGCCCGCACCTGCGGGTGGTCGAGCGCCATCACCACGACGGCGTCGTGCCGGCCGTGCAGTCCGGCCAAGCAGCGCGCCACCACTTCGGGCGCGAAGCTGTCGACGTTTTCGATGTGCGCTGAGGCGCGCTGCTCGGAGAGCCAGTGGCCGAGGTTGCGGACCTCGCCGGCGAGCATCGTGACGAAGCTGTGGCCGCCGCCCGGCAGAACGAAGCAAATCGAGCGGTGCCGTGCCCGGGCCAGCCGCGTCGCTGCCGGGTCGGGCCGATAGTCGAGGCGGCGGACCACCGCGGCCACGCGCTCGGCGGTCCTCGATTTCACCCCGGAGCGACCGTGCAGCACCCGGTCGACGGTCGCCGTGCTGACCCCGGCCTCGCGTGCGACGTCGGCCAGGCGGACCTGGGCGGCGATGCGTGCGGAAGCGGCCATCGGCCTATCTTATTGATGCGAAATGAGGTACGCCAATCATTTCGCATCAAGTAGCGTCGGGGTTTCCCCGAAGTTCGGGAAGCGACCTATAAGAGGCGGCTGGTTTCGGCGGGTTCGCGCCGCCAGCGCAGCGCGAGGACGAGGTGCCGACCTTCGAGCGCGAGCTCGAAGGCCAGGTCGAGCGCGCCCGACTGGATCCGCAGCGCATTGACGCCGACCACCCGGCCGCTCGTGTCGGTCGCGACCGCGGCGTCGAGCGAGCACGAGCTCGCGAGGCCGGCGGCGGCGAGCAGGCCGGCCACGGTCATGACCAGGCGGCGGCGCGTGGCAAGGGTGATTCGCACGGCGACATCGTAGCGCCGGCGGAAGGCGCATGTCGGACGGTTCCGGACGCGATGTCGGACGACTGCGTGACCTGC
>DATCGH010000472.1:0-2306 GCA_036509055.1 Caldimonas sp. | reverse complement strand
GTGCTGCTGCTGGTGCTGCGGCGGCGGACGAGGCTGGCCGCCGATGCCTTCGAGCCCGACGACGACGAAGAAGACGGCGAGCGCAACGATCCCGCCGCTCCGACCACGCCCGCCACGCCCGCCGTCGACCCGGCCGCAGCGACTGCCCGCCCATGAGCAGCGACGCCGACTTCCTGGCCGTGGCGCGCGGCCGCCTGCAGCAGCTCAAGTCGCTGCACGATGCCGGTCGCCTCGACGCCAAGACCTACGACGCCGAGCGGCGCGCCATCGAGCAGGAGATCGGCGCCCATCTTCTCGCCCAGGTGCCGCCGACACCGCGGCCGCGGCCTTCACGACGACTGGTCGCCGGCCTGATCGTCGCCGTCGCCGGGGTCGCCATCGCCGGCTACATGGCGACCGGCTCGCCGGCACTGGTCGCCCGCGGCGGCGCGACGCCGCCGGACCACGCCGCCGCCGCCGGCCGCCCCGAAGCAGCCGGCAACGAAGCCGCCTCGCCCGAGGCCCAGCAGCAGATCGCGGCGATGGTCGACAAGCTCGCCGCCCGCATGAAGGAGCGGCCGGACGACGTCGAGGGCTGGATCATGCTGGCGCGCTCCTACACCGTGCTCGGGCGCTACGCCGACGCGGTGCCCGCGTACGCCCGAGCCACCGCGCTGCAGCCGCAGAACGCGTCGCTGCTCGCCGACTACGCCGACACCGTGGCCGCCACCAGGCGCACCGCAGACAACCCCGAGTCGGTCGCCCTGATCGAGCGCGCGCTGGCGATCGACCCGGGGCATCCAAAGGCCCTGGCCCTGGCCGGCACCGTCGACTACGACCGCGGCGACTACGCCCGCGCCATCGCCCGCTGGCAGATGATCCTCGAGCGCGTTTCGCCGGAAAGCGAGCTCGGCCAGCAGATCACGGGAAGCATCGCCGATGCGCGCGCGCGGCTCGGCGGCGCGGCGCCGCCGGCGATGGCGAGCGCCTCCGGCGCGGGTGCGGCGCGCTCGGCGACGGCGATGGCCCCGGGCGCACGCACCGCGCCATCGGCAACCGCCAGCGGATCGGCCGGCACCGGCACCGCTCAGGCGACCGCCTCCTTGGCGGCGCCCGCCGTCAGCGGCACGGTCACGCTCGACCCCGCGCTCGCCGCCCAGGCCGCACCCGGCGACACCGTGTTCGTGTTCGCCCGTGCCGCCGGCGGCGGCCGGATGCCGCTCGCGGTGCAGCGGGCCCGGGTCGCCGACCTGCCCTTGCGCTTCAAGCTCGACGACAGCATGGCGATGGCGCCCGGCATGACCGTGTCGAGCGCCAAGCAGGTGATCGTCGTCGCCCGGATCAGCAAGTCGGGCCAGGCGACGCCGAGCGCCGGCGACCTCGCCGGCGAGGCCGCGCCGGTCGCTCCGGGCGCGGCGAACGTCGCCGTGCGCATCGACCGGGTCGTCGCGACACCGTAATCGCCGCCGCGACACCGGCGCGAGCGCGCCGGCTCAGCCGGCCGGCAAGGCGCCGGCGACGACCAGGCTGGCGCGCCGGCCGGTGAAGCGATCCAGCCCGTCGATCAGCGCGGCCAGGTCGGCCTCGCGGGCGATCGGGTTGAACTCCTCGGCATCGACGGCGAACACCGGCGCGCCGCCGTAGCTGTCGAAATGCTCGACATAGGCATCGGCGAGCCGCTCGAGGTAGTCGAGCTCGATCTGCTGCTCCATCGCGATGCCGCGCTCGCGCAGCCGCGCCAGCAGCGTCTCCGGCCGGGCCTGCAGCCAGATCACCAGGTCGGGCTCGCGCAGCTGGGCGGCGATCGGCGCGTGCATCTGCGCATAGAGGCGGTATTCCTCGTCGCTCAGCGTCAGCTTGGCGAAGATCGCATCCTTGGCGAACATGAAGTCGCTGACCACGCCCTGATCGAACATGCTCGACTGCGCCATTCCCCGCACCTGACGCTCGCGCTGGAACAGGAAGAACAGCTGGGTCTGGAAGGCATAGCCCGGCATGTCGTCGTAGAAGCGGTCGAGGAACGGGTTCTCGGCCGGCTGCTCGAGCATCAGCTCGGCGCCGATCCGGGCCGCGAGCAGGTGCGCAAGCGTCGTCTTGCCGGCGCCGATCGGCCCCTCGACGGCGATGTGGCGAAAGCGCGCGATGCCGTCGCTCATGGCGTCGCTCATGCGGAGCGGAACACGAAATAGACCGCGCCGACCAGGCAGAGCGCGGCCCAGAGGAAATCGAGCTTCAGCGGCTGGTCCATGAACAGCAGCGCGAACGGCACGAACACCGCGAGGGTGATGACCTCCTGCGTGATCTTCAGCTGCGCCAGGCTCATGCCG
>DATCGH010000471.1:0-2713 GCA_036509055.1 Caldimonas sp. | reverse complement strand
GGGCCGCACGGGACGACGCTGATCCTGTCGGTTCCGCTCGACGTGCCCGACAGCGCCTACATCACCGAGCAGGAGCCCGACCGCTCCTACGACCCCAGCCAGTGGGCCGATGTATGACGCCACCACGCTGAGGCAACCACCATGATCAAGGTCTTCCTCTGCGACGACCACGCCCTGATCCGGCGCGGCATCCGCGACACCCTTTCCGACGCTCCCGACATCGAGGTCATCGGCGAGGCCGGCGACTACGGCGAGCTGCGCGCCCTGATGCGCGAGAAGACGGCCGACGTGCTGGTGCTCGACATCAACCTGCCCGGCCGCAGCGGCCTCGACGTCCTCCATGCGCTGAAGGACGAGACCACGGCGATGCGCGTCCTCGTGGTCTCGATGTATCCCGAGGACCAGTACGCGATCCGGGCACTGCGCGCCGGCGCCTTCGGCTATGTCAACAAGGGCGGCGACCCGGCGCTGATCGTCAGCGCGGTGCGCACCGTGGCCCAGGGGCGCAAGTACGTCACCCCCGAGATCGCGCAGATGCTGGTCGAGAGCCTGACCTCGCCGACCTCGGAGAACGCGCACGACAAGCTCTCCGACCGGGAGATGCAGACCCTGGTGATGATCGCCTCCGGCAAGCGCCTCTCCGACATCGCCGAGGAGCTGATGCTCTCGCCGAAGACGGTGAGCGTCTACCGGGCGCGCGTGCTCGAGAAGCTCGGCCTGACCAACAACTCGGAGATGACGGTCTACGCCATCCGCAGCGGCCTCGTCGGCAACTGAGTTGGGCCCCCTGCCGAAGCCGCTGCGCGCCTGGTTCACGCTGCCGTGGCGGCAACAGCTGGCCTATGCCGGGATGAAGCTGCAGGACGCGATGCCCGGCCGCTCCCGCCTTCGCAGCGCCGATCGCCGGCTGCTCGAGGACACGCTGCTGGCGGGCTACGCCGCCGACGCAACGCTGCGCACCTTGCTGTTCGTCGGCTGCGACTGGTACACCCAGGACTACGTCGAAGTGTTCGCACCGGGTCGCCAGCGCTTCGTCACCGTGGACATCGACCCGGCGAAGGCGCGCTTCGGCTCGCCGGGACATCTGGTCGCGCCGATGCAGGAGATCGATCGCCACTTCGCCGCCGGCAGCGTCGACGTGATCGTCGCCAACGGCGTCTACGGCTTCGGCATCGACGACCGCCGCGAGCTCGCCGCCGCCTTCGCCGCGGCGCGCGAGGTATTGCGCCCCGGCGGCACGCTGGTGCTCGGCTGGAACGACGTCCCGGCGCTGGCGCCGTTCGATCCGCAGGCGCTGGCCGGCGAGGCCGGCTTCGAGCCCTCGCCAGCCAGTCCGCTCGGCGCCTGGCGCACGGCGACCGACACGCCCTTGCGCCACACCTACGACAGCTACGCGCGCAGCGGCGCCGACCGCTAGCGCGCTAGGCGTTGCTGCTGGCGCGCACTTCCTCGATCGTCGACAGCCCGGCGAGCACCTTGTCGATGCCGTCCTGGCGAAGGGTGCGCATGCCCTGCTTCATCGCCAGCTGCTGCAGCTCCTCGGCGCGGGCGCCGTTCTGGATCAGGCGGCGCAGTTCGCGCGAGATCACCATCAGCTCGTGGATGCCGTGCCGGCCCTTCAGGCCCGAGTGGTCGCACTTCTCGCAGCCCGGGCTCTTGTGAAACATCAGCCGGCCGTCCCGGGCGTGGCGCCGGGTCCAGCCGGCAAGCACCTCGGCGCGGGTCACCGGCGGCTCGGGGCCGAAGGCGTTCATGTAGTCGCCGAGCAGCTCCTCGATTTCGTCGGGGCTCGCCGGCCGGCGGGTCTGGCACGCGTCGCAGCTGCGGCGCACCAGGCGCTGCGCCAGGACCGCGAGCAGCGAGTCGGCGAAGTTGAACGGGTCCATGCCCATGTCGAGCAGCCGGGTCACGGTCTCGGGGGCGCTGTTGGTGTGCAGCGTCGAGAGCACGAGGTGGCCGGTGAGCGAGGCCTCGACCGCCATCTTCGCCGTCTCCCCGTCGCGGATCTCGCCGAGCATGATCACGTCGGGATCGGCGCGCACGAAGGCGCGCAGCGCCTTGGCGAAGGTCCAGTCGATCTTCGGATTGATCTGCACCTGGCGCAGTCCCGGCTGGGTGATCTCGACCGGATCTTCCGCGGTCCAGATCTTGCGCTCCGGCACATTGATGTGGCTCAGCACCGAATGCAGGGTGGTGGTCTTGCCCGAGCCGGTGGGGCCGGCGCAGAGCACCATGCCGTAGGGCCGCTCGACCATCTCGAGCAGCCGCTTCAGGTTGCCGTCCTCCAGGCCGAGGCTGTCGACCGGGATCGGCTTGGCCGAGGCGAGCAGGCGCAGCACCACGTCCTCGAGGCCGCCGTTGGTGGGAATGGTGGCGACGCGCAGCTCGATCTTGTGCTGCGGCGAGAACTTGGCGAAGTTGATCTTGCCGTCCTGGGGCTTGCGCCGCTCGGCGATGTCGAGGTCGCACATGATCTTGACCCGGGCGATCAGCGCGTTGCGGTAGTTCGACGGCAGCTCGAGGTAGGTGCGCAGCGTCCCGTCCTTGCGGAAGCGCACCCGGATCTTCTCCTTGCCCGGATAGCTCTCGATGTGGATGTCGGAGACGTTGTCCTTGTGCGCCTCGATGATCATGCTGTTGAGCAGGCGCACCAGCGAGTTGTCGCTCTGCTCGATCGGTCGTTCCTCGTCGGCAGCGGCGGAGCTGCGCTCCC
>DATCGH010000470.1:0-2011 GCA_036509055.1 Caldimonas sp. | reverse complement strand
CCATGCCCGACTCCTTGATGTAGCCGTGGCCGCCGAAGACCTGCAGGCAATGCGAGGTGGCGATCCAGGCGTTGTCGGTGAAGAAGGCCTTCACGATCGGCGTCAGCAGGGCGACCATGTCGGCGCAGTCCTTGCGCACGGTCTCGTCGTCGGTGGCGATCTCCTTGTCGAGCAGCAGGGTGGTGAACATCGCCAGCGCCCGGCCGCCCTCGGCATAGGCGCGCGCCGTCAGCAGCATCTTCCTCACGTCGGGGTGGACGATGATCGGATCGGCCGGCTTGTCCTTGGCCTTGGGGCCGGAGAGCGAGCGCATCTGCAGCCGCTCCTTGGCATAGACGGCGGCGTTCTGGTAGGCCACTTCGGTCAGGCCGAGGCCCTGCATGCCGACGCCGAGGCGGGCCGCGTTCATCATCACGAACATCGCCGGCAGGCCCTTGTTCGGCTCGCCGACCAGCGTGCCCTCGGCGTTCTCGAGGACGATCTGCGCCGTGGCGTTGCCGTGGATGCCCATCTTGTGCTCGAGGCCGCCGCACCAGATGCCGTTCCTCTCGCCGAGCGAGCCGTCGGCCTTCACCTTCCATTTCGGCACCACGAACAGCGAGATGCCCTTCGATCCCGCCGGGGAGTCGGGCAGGCGCGCCAGCACCAGGTGGACGATGTTCTCCGTCATGTCGTGCTCGCCGGCGGAGATGAAGATCTTGTTGCCGGTGAGCAGGTAGCTGCCGTCGGCCTGCGGCTCGGCCTTGGTTCGCAAGAGGCCGAGGTCGGTGCCGCACTGCGGCTCGGTCAGGCACATCGTGCCGGTCCAGTGGCCGCTGGTGAGCTTGCCGAGGTAGAGCTTCTTCTGCTCCTCGGTGCCGTGGGTGTGCAGGCATTCGTAGGCGCCGTGCGAGAGGCCCGGGTACATCGTCCAGGCCTGGTTGGCCGAGTTCATCATCTCGAACATGCACTGGTTGACGATGTGCGGCAGGCCCTGGCCGCCGAACGCCGGATCGCAGCTGAGGGCCGGCCAGCCGCCGGCGACGTACTGGGCGTAGGCGTCCTTGAAGCCGGTCGGCGGCTTGACCTCGTGCGTCGCCTTGTCGAGGGTGCAGCCCTCGGCATCGCCGATCGCATTGAGCGGCGCCAGCACCTGGCTCGCGAACTTTCCGCCCTCCTCGATCACCGCGTTGATGGTGTCGACGTCGATGTCGGCATGGCGCGGCAGCGAGCGGAGCTCGTCGACGACACCGAGCAGCTCGTGCATCACGAACTGCATGTCGCGCAAGGGCGGCGTGTATGAAGGCATGAAGGCTCCTGAAGAATCAATCGATCAATCGGTGCGGCCGGGCGCGGTCCAGTACGCGAGCACGCGCTCGAAGCCGGCGCGGGCCCGCTCCTCGGCGCCGGCGTGGCGCAGGAATCGGGCGTCGTGATGGAGGGCGAGGATGAGACCGTGGATCTCGAACAGCAGCTGCCGGGCGTCGGTGTCGTCCCGCAGGTGGCCTTCGGCGACGGCGGCGGCGATCGAGCGCTCGAGCGCCTGCTGCCAGGTGTTGACCATGTCGACCAGGGCGTCGCGCACCGGTCCGGGCCGGTCGTCGAACTCGACGGCGCCGCTGATGTAGATGCAGCCCGAGTCGATCTCGACCGAGACCCGCTTCAGCCAGCGATCGAACAGCGCCCGGAGGCGCGGCAGGCCGCGCGCCGCCGTCATCGACGGCCGGAACACCTCTTCCTCGAACTTGGCGTGGTACTCGCGGACGACCGAGATCTGCAGTTCCTCGCGCGAGCCGAAGTGAGCGAACACGCCCGACTTGCTCATCCCGGTGACCTCGGCCAGGGCGCCGATCGACAGGCCCTCGAGGCCGATGTGCGAGGCCAGCGCCAGGGCGGCGTCGACGATCGCGGCCCGCGTCTGGCGGCCTTTCATCAGCGCCTTGGGCGCGGCGGCGTCGGCCGGCGGTGCGTCGTCGGTGTCGGAGGCGAGAGAATCCAAGGACAGCGGGCCGATGCAGCGATCGGGCAAAAA